>SYFT01000027.1 GCA_005799825.1 Acidobacteriota bacterium
CACCTTTTCACCCTTACCTTGATGGCCCCCCGAAAGGAGTCAACAGGGCGGTATATTTTCTGTGCCACTAGTCCTTCGAGTTACCCCGACCGGGAATTACCCGGCGCACTGCCCTATGGAGTTCGGACTTTCCTCCCTCCGGCTCGCTCTCACGAGTCGAACGGCGACCATCCAGCCCACCACGACGGAAGGGTCCAGACTACACTAACCGTCCACTTCCTGCCGGATTCCGTACTGTTCCAATTTTTTATAGAGGTTGCTGCGCGGGGTGTCGATGACCTCTGCAGTTTTCGAGATGTTCCAGGCGTGCTCCCTAAGGCGGTCCACCAACCACGAGCGTTCGGTGACTTCCTTGAACGCCCGAAGAGTGGCAGCCGCCGGCATCGCCGCCGCAGCGCCAAGTGACACAGCGTCGACCGGCTCCGCCAGGCCCACCACGTCGGCGACATCCCTCGCGCCGATAACATCGCGCTCCGACATGATGAGCAACCGCTCGACGACGTTTTTCAGTTCGCGAATATTACCGCGCCAGCGCGCCTGTTTCAGAGCCTCAATCGCCTCTCCCGAAAAACTCGCCGGGCGGCGATTGTGTTCCTGCACGAACTGCGCGGTGAAGTGCGATACCAGCGCCGGAATGTCATCGCGCCGCGCGCGCAAGGGCGGCGCCTTGATGGGAATGACGCTAAGACGGAAGTACAGGTCCTCCCGAAAACGCCCCTCCGCAATCTCCTCTTCCAGATCCTTGTTGGTGGCGGCGATCACCCGCACGTCCACCTGGATGGTCCGTGCCGATCCTAGGCGCTCCACTTCGCCTTCCTGCAGCACCCGCAGGACCTTGGCCTGAGTCTTCGGACTCATATCCCCGACTTCATCGAGAAAGATTGTGCCCCGATCGGCCTGTTCAAATTTGCCCGTCTGCTTTTCGGTTGCACCCGTGAACGCGCCTCGTTCGTGTCCGAACAACTCGGACTCGATCAAATCTTCCGGAATGGCCGCGCAGTTCACCTGGACGAACCGCTCCCTGGCGCGCAGGCTGTTGCGATGCACGGCGCGGGCGATGAGTTCCTTGCCAGCGCCACTTTCGCCGAGGATCAGCACCGTGGCATTGGTCGGTGCCGCGCGGCGCACCTGGTCCATCACCGAGCGCAACCCGCCGCTCTCTCCCACGACCTGGTGCCGCGTCTCGAGCGCCGAGCGTAGTTGGCGGTTCTCGCGGCGTAAGGTCCCGAGCTCCAGCCCTTCACGCACCGCGTCGAGCACATAGTCCTTGGAGAGGGGCTTTTCAATGAACCGAAACGCGCCCAGGCGCCCTGCTTCGAGCGCCGTTGTGGTGTTGCCGTGCGCCGACACGACCACCACCGGCAGGAAGTCATTCAGGCCCCGCAAGCGGCTGAGCACTTCAAGCCCGTCAATGCCCGGCATCTTGACGTCAAGAAACACCAGATCTGGCGCTTCTTTTTCAACCATGGCCAAGCCCTCCTGGCCCGAGGCCGCCACCAACACGTCGTGGCCGTCGTACTCCAACAGCATCCGCATGGTCTCGCGAATTGCCGGCTCGTCGTCAATCACCAGGAGTCTTGATTTCATAAGGACTCGATAATCACGGAATAAATTGCCCGCTGGTCGGTCACGGGATCAAACACGTAGACCGCAACGGCTGCACGGCGCGGCAGCCCCGCTCCCACCCGCTGGAATTGGGCCGCGCTACCAATGCGCTGCCGGTTGATCTCGATGACCACCTGCCCGCGTCGGAGGCGCGCCAGCCGCGCGGGCCCGGTCACATCTACGTCGCTAAGCATCACGCCGATGACCGACTCTGCGCCACTCCTGATCGACAACGGGCGTGTCTCGAGCGACGCAGGCGTCACCACACCGCGCCGCGATTCTGTGGGCGTGCCACCCGCTGCGACGAGGCCCAGCAGGAACCCGACGGTGGCGGCCAGCGCGACCAGCGAAACTGCCAGAGCGTTCATACTGAATCCGCAGCGTTCAGTATAAGCGCCTCGAATTGGGCCTCATCGAGGACCTCGACGCCCAACGTCCTCGCCTTGTCCAGTTTTGACCCCGCGTCAGCGCCCGCCACGACAAACCGGGATTTCTTGCTCACAGAACCCGACACCTTCCCACCCAGGCGCTCAATCGCCTCAGCGGCGTCGTCTCGTGTTCGACCAGCCAATGTGCCCGTCAGGACAAACGTCCACCCTGCCCACGGCCGAGGAGCGCTGTCGGCATCCGCGTGTGCATCGGCCATAACCACGCCCTGCGCGGCCATGTCGTCCAGCATGCTCGCATTGGCCGGCTCGTCGAAGAACACGCGGACCGATCGCGCCACGACCGGACCGATCTCGCCGACACTCTCGATCTGCTCCACAGTCGCGACGCGCAGTGCGGCGACGCTGCCAAACGCCTTCGCCAGCGCCCTGGCGGCCCCTTCGCCAACGTGCCTGATTCCCAGAGCGTGCAGCACCCGCCAGACATCTGCCGATTTGCTCTTCTCGATTTCCGCGACGACGTTGGTCGCAGACTTCGGGCCCATGCGGTCGAGCGCCGCCAACTGCTCGGTGGTCAGACGATAAATGTCCGAAAAGCTCCGGACAAGACTCGCGTCGATAAGTTGGTTGACGAGCGCCTCGCCCAGTCCTTCAATGTTCATCGCCTTGCGGGCGGCAAAATGTTCGAGGCCGCGCCGCAGCCGGGCCGGACATGACGCGTTCTCGCACCGCCACACCACTTCGTCCTTGGGCCTGGCCAGCGACTGCTCGCATGCCGGACAGGCGGCCGGCATCGACCAGGGAGCCGGAGGGGGAGCGGATCTCGCGTCAAGGACGGGGCCAATGACCTTGGGAATAATGTCGCCGCCCTTTTCCACGAGAACCAGGTCCCCCGGGCGGATATCCCGCCGCGATACCTCCTGCTCGTTGTGCAGCGTCGCGAGCTGCACCGTCGTGCCTCCAAGGCGCACCGGTTCCAGCACGGCGAACGGAGTCACGGCTCCGGTCCTTCCGACGTTCACGTCAATCCTGAGCAGGCGCGTGCGCGCCTGTTCGGCCGGAAACTTGAACGCCGTGGCCCAGCGCGGAAACTTAGCCGTCGCCCCCAGGCGCGCCCGCAGCGCCATGTCATCTAGCTTGATGACCACACCGTCTGTCTCGAATGGCAGGTCATGTCGCGCCTCGCGCCATGAGTCGCAGAATTCGATGAGCGCATCAACGCCGGCGCATCGCGTCCAATGGCCCTCTACCGGAAGGCCCCAGTCGCTCAGGGTCTGCAGCACGCCACCGTGTGTGTCCGACACCAGGGCCGCGCCAGCTGGCACGACAGTCTGGTAGACGAAGACGCGGAGTCCCCGCCGACTTACCGCCGCTGAATCCAGCGTCCGGATCGTGCCGGCCGCCGCATTGCGCGGATTCGCGAACGCTGGCTCGCCTTCCTTCTCGCGCTCCTCGTTCACGCGCGCAAACTCGGCGCGCGGGAAATACACCTCTCCGCGCACTTCCAGCATCGCCGGCGCGTCTGTTTTTAGGGTCAGTGGTACCGACCGAAGCACGCGGATATTCGATGTGACGTCCTCGCCACGCACGCCATCCCCTCGGGTGACGCCCCGGCGCAATCGGGCCCCTTCGTAAGTCAGGGCGATGCTGAGGCCGTCAATCTTTAGCTCGGCCACATAGGCAAGGGCCGAGTCCTCCGATACGTCCAACCCTCGGCACACCCGCCCGTGGAAATCCCGAAGGTCGGTGGCGCTGTAGGCGTTATCCAGACTCAGCATCGGCTCGAGGTGATCGACCGTGGCGAAGCCGTCGGCGGGCCGGCCGCCCACTCGCTGTGTCGGCGAGTCGGGGTCAACCAGATCAGGATGGTGCGCTTCAAGTGCGAGTAGTTCCCGCATGAGCGCGTCGAACTCCGCGTCCGAGATCTCCGGTGCGTCGCGGACGTAATACCGCTCTTCGTAATATCTGACTCGGGCGCGGAGTTCGGCGAGACGTTCGGCGGGTGTCACACTACCGGTCGCGCTGCAGCACGTAGTCGGCGAGCGCCGCCAACCCGTCACGTTCGACCGACGACGGGAAGGCGTCGAGGAGGTGGGTGCGCGCGGAATGCGCAAACGTCACGGCACGTTCGTACGCCGCGTCCACCGCGCCGTGCGTCGCCAGCAGTCCCTTGATGGTCTGCCACGCCTCTGGAGTGACCTGGCGTTCGGTGACTACGCGCTGGATCAGGTCGGCCACATCGGGCCCGGTGCGCTGCTGCAGCAGGATGACGGGCAGCGTGACTTTGCCTTCGCGCAGGTCGCCGCCGATGGGCTTGCCCAGCACTGCTTCGTCCGACGTGTAGTCAAGCACGTCGTCCACAATTTGAAATGCGATGCCGAGATTGAAGCCGTATTCACGCAGGGCGACGCGCTGCGCCGGTGTACAGTTGCCAAGTACACCGCCGATCTCCGCGCAGCCTGAAAACAGGTAGGCGGTTTTCCGCCGGATGATCTCAAGGTGCTCGTCTTCGGTGATGGCGCCGTCACCCATCTTCGTCAACTGGTAGAGCTCGCCTTCGATCATGCGGAGCGTGACTTCGCACAACAGCCGGACCACTTCGAGCGAGTCCTGGGTCAGGGCCATCGCCATGGAGCGGATATAAAGATAGTCACCCAGGAGCACGGTGACGTCATTGCCCCATCGGGAATGCGCGGCCAGACGCCCACGCCGCGTTTCGGCTTCATCAATGATGTCGTCGTGCACCAGTGTCGCTGTATGGATGAACTCCACGACTGCCGCGTTCAGCACGTCGCGGTCTCCGGTGTAGCCGCACATCCTCGCCGACAGCAGCAGCACGGCAGGCCGCACACGCTTGCCGCCGCTCATCTGGATGTAGCGGCCCATCTGCGGGATCAGATCAACTTTGGACTCGAGGTGGCGCGCGAACTCCTGTTCAACACGGCCCAATGCCTCGCGCACCGGTTCGAAGATCGCGCCGAGATCCGGGACGGATGTGGCAGAAGGGTTCACAAATAGGGTCTCGCCGGGGTGCTGTGCAGTGAAAACTGTCAGGATCAGAACACAGGTTTCGACAGGGTGTCAACGCGAGGCGCGCCCAGGAACCGGTCGAAATTGGTCTGGATCTGCCCTGCCATCGCCTCCACCGCCGACGCATGGAGGGAGGCAACCTGTCGGACGGTCTCGCTCAGGAACGCCGGCTCATTCCGTTTGCCCCGATGGGGCACCGGCGCCAGATAGGGAGAGTCTGTCTCGACCAGGATTCGTTCAAGAGGAATCCCGGCCACCACGTCACGCAACGCCCCGGCCTTGGGAAAGGTCACGATGCCTGGAATCGAGAGGTAAAAGCCCAAGTCAAGGGCGCGGCGCGCCTCCATGGCCGTCCCGGTGAAACAGTGCATCACTCCGCGTACCCGGCCAGCGCCTGCCTCCTCAAGTATCCGGACCGTGTCATCAAAGGCTTCCCTTGTGTGTATAGCCACAGGCAGGTCGAGCTCCACGGCCAGCCTGATCTGCGCCGCGAATACCTCCTGCTGCACGGCCCTGGGAGCAAAGTCGTAGTGGTAGTCCAGTCCCATTTCGCCCAGCAGCCTGGCTCCCACCCTCAGGGCAGTGTCCCGGACTGTCGATACGGCGTCGCCGATCCGGTCCTCGTACGGTCCCGCGCGATGTGGATGTACCGCCGTGGCGAAGATCACGCCCGGCCAAGCGGTCTGGACCGCCTCCACCCGCACGTGTTCCTCCGGCGTATCTGCCGACAGGATGCACACAGCCCGCATGACGCCGGCACTGTGGGCCCTGGCCGCCACCTCCGGCAGGTCGGCGAGAAACGCCTCGTCCGCCAGATGACAATGCGAATCGATAAACATCGGCAATCTGGGATCGGTGATCGGGATCGCCAATCGGGGAATCGGCCCTATCGGATCCGGGTGCCGGGTGCGGGGGGCTGGTCGAACGCCACCAGCATGGGTTTGCCACCATCGGGGCTTGCCGCCAGGATCATGCCGTTGGACTCGATGCCCATCAGTTTGGCTGGTTTCAGGTTGGCGACGATGGCGACGGTGCGACCGACGAGGGCGTCTGCCTCGTAGGCTTCTGCGATGCCCGCCACGAGCGTGCGCTGTTCCGAGCCGAGGTCGATCGTCAACTTCACCAGCTTCTTGGAGTTCGGCACGCGCTCGGCCGTGAGAACTGTGGACACGCGCAGGTCGACTTTCATGAAGTCTTCAATCGAGATGCGCGATTCGAGCGGCCACTGCGACACGGGTGGCTGTGACTGGTCGGGCACCGCACTCTCGGGCTTGATCTCTTCTGACACGGGCGTCTCCTTTGGTTCCAAACGCGGCCACAACGCGGCGCCGGACACGACGAACCGCTCGCCGCTCTCCCGCCACTGGCCATCTTGTGCCCACAGCAGTGGGACTCCTGTCGGCGCATCACCCAGGCGCCGGCGAATTTCGTCGCAGGCTGCGGGCATCACCGGCGACAGCATCACGGCGGCCACCCGCAGGGCCTCGGTGGCGTTCCACAACACCACGTCCAGCGCAGCGTTACCGGCCGTATCCCCGGCTGCGCCGGCCTTGGCCAATTTCCACGGGGCTTCGATCGCGATGTATTCGTTGATGCGATCCACGAACTGGAACACAGCGGCGCACCCGACATCAATCGCCAGATCGTCAAACGCCTGTGCCCATCGCGTCGCGGCCGCAAGACCGGACGCCGCAAGTTGCGGTGCCGCGAGCGTCGCGCGCAGATGCCCCTGCCGGTACCGATCGACCATGGCCGTCACGCGGCTCACGAGGTTGCCGAGGTTGTTTGCCAGGTCCGCGTTATATTTTTCTTCGAACCGGTCCCACGAAAAGTCGCCGTCGTTGCCGAAGACGATCTCCTTCGACAGGAACAGCCGCAAGGGGTCTGGGCCGAACTTTTCCACCGCGTCGAGCGGGTCCACTACCGTGCCGAGGGACTTGCTCATCTTCTCGCCCCTGAACAGCACCCAGCCATGACCGAAGATCCGGGTGGGCAGGGGCAGGCCCGCGCTCATCAGCATGGCCGGCCAGACCACGCAGTGAAACCGCGTGATGTCTTTGCCCACCAAGTGCACCACCTGCCGTCGTGGTTCGCCTATCTGCGCCCACCAGTGTTCGAACAAGGTCGGGTCAGTACCGTAACCGATGGCCGCCGCGTAGTTGATCAGCGCGTCGTACCAGACGTACACCACGTTCTCGAGCGCAAACGGGAGAGGAATGCCCCACGCCTGTCCGGCCCGACTCACAGAAATGTCGTCGAGGCCGCCCTCGAGCAGCCGCAGCATTTCGTTGCGGCGCGATTCGGGCGCCACAAAGTCCGGGTGTGTCGCATAGTGCTCAAGCAGCGCGTCGCGGTATTTCGACAGGCGGAAGAAGTAGTTCTTCTCCTTGATCCAGTCCGGCGTGGTGCGATGCACGGGGCACTGCCCGTCTATCAGTCCTTTGTCGGGCTTGAATTCCTCGCAGGAGACGCAATACCAGCCTTCATACAGGCCTTCGTAGATCTCGCCGCTGGCAAAGGCCTGTTGCACCATTGCCTGCACCGCCGCCTTATGCCTGGGTTGGGTCGTGCGGATGAAATCGTCGAAGGAAATATTGAGCCCCGCCCACACCGTGCGGAACTCGCCTTCCATCCGGTCGCAATAAACCAGCGGATCGAGCCCGACCTCGGTGGACCGGCGAAACACGTTTTGGGAGTGCTCGTCGTTCCCCATCACGAACCGAACGTCATCACCGGCCAATCGGTGGTATCGGGCGATCACATCGGCGGCGATTTTTTCGTACGCCGTGCCCAGATGGGGCCGGTTATTGACGTAGTCGATGGCGGTGGTCAGATAGAAACGCGACATGGTCGGGTATCGGGAACAGCTATTGTAGCCGGTGCGAGTCAAATCATCCCATGCTCGCGAAACGACCAGTACGCCCCATCGGCTAATATCAGGTGGTCCACCAGCGGCACACCGACGAGCGCGCCCACTTTCGCCAGCCGCACCGTGAGCGAGCGGTCGTCCGGGCTTGGCGACGGGTCTCCCGACGGATGATTGTGAAACACGATCACGCAGGCGGCTCCACTACCGACGGCTGCCCGAAACACCTCTCGCGGATGGGCCAGCGAGGTATCGAGCGAGCCTTCGGAAATGACGTGGGCGCGTAGAAGGCGTTGCTTAGTGTCGAGCAGCAACACGCCGAAACGTTCCACGGGGTGCGCCCCGTAGCGCGGCAACAAGTGCTCGGCGGTCTCCTTGGCTGTGAGGAACTGGGGCCGCGAAGCGGGCCGCCGGATCAGCGTCCGCCGACCCACTTCGATGCCGGCCAGGACGCGCGCGGCCTGCGCTGCGCCGATGCCGGGCAACCGGCACAACTCATCGCGTGACATCCGGGTGAGGCCGTGTAGCCCCGCCGCTTGTTCCAGGAGCGACACGGCCAGCCGCTGCGCGGAATGCCCTGGCGCCCCGTGCCCCAGCACGATAGCCAGCAGTTCCGCATCCGACATGGCCGCCAAGCCCAGCCGCTCCAGCTTTTCGCGGGGGCCCTCAATACCCAGGACCGGAGTGAAGTCAGCGTGGGTCACAGGGATTGCGGCCTGCAAGATCCAGGCGCACCCGGTACGCGCCCGATTCAGGGAATACGTCCGCAGCGGCTCGCAAAATCTGCCAGCCGTCATGCTCAGGGAATTGGGTTATGTGACAATCCAGCCGAATCCGAGCACCGCCGCGACGATCACTGCGAACCCCACAATGTCGAGCACGATACCGTAGCGCATCATCGTGCCAATCGGGATGTATCCGCTGCTGTACACAATCGCATTGGGGGGCGTGGAGACTGGCATCATGAATCCCATGCTCGCGCCCAGTGTGGCCCCGAGCGCTGGCTCGAGCGGAGACACGCCCGCCGCCATCGCCACCGCGATCGCCGTCGGCACGACTACGGTGGCAGCCGCCGTGTTTGAGGCCGCCTCCGACATCATGATCGCAACCGCAGTGAACACAATCGTCAAGCCTACAGTGCCGGCTCCCGGGACATGGCTGACGACCCAACGGCCGAAACTGTCGGCTAGACCCGTTGAATCGGCCAGTCCGCCCATCGCCAGGCCGCCACCGAAGAGCAGGATGATGCCCCAGTCAATATTCGACGCTTCCCCCCACGTCATCGTGAACCGTCTCGCGCGCCAACTGATCGGAAGCACGAAGAGCAGGAGCGCGCCGATGATGGCGGCGATCGACTCGGGAAAAAGGGTCGTGGTCCGCTGCGTCAGCCAGTGGCCCTGACCCAGCACCAGTGCCAGCAGGCCAGGCAGCGTCCACAGTAACACCGTCACCGCAAACGCCAGCACCACATTCCGCTCACCCGTCTGCATCGTGCCCAGCTTGCGCAGTTCATCGCGCACAGAGGACGTGGCTTCTGTCCCCAGGCGCACGTGCCGCGCCGCGGGATACAGCATCCATGCCACGAGGGTGCCCATCATCACGATGACGAGCGGCACACCCAGCGCCATCCACCCGGCGAAGGAGATATCAATGCCGGCGTTCCTGAGCAGCAACCCCTTGCCGATGAGGTTCGGCGGTGTGCCGACCGGCGTAGCCATGCCGCCAATAGACGCCGCAAACGCTGTCACCAGCATCATCGTCATCGCGAACCGCTGGAAGGCCGCGTCGTGTGACCGTCCCCGCCCCAACTCTGACAGCACCGCCATACCCAGCGGGAAAAGCATGGCCGTAGTCGCCGTGTTGCTCATCCAGGCTGAAAGCACGGCGGCCACAGTGGCGTAGACCACGACCAGGCGAAGGGCACTGCTACCGATCCACGGAGACGCCATGGCTGAAAACGCCATGCGCCGATCGAGCCGGTGCACGAACATCCCTTCGGCCAGGATGAAGCTGCCGATAAACAGGAAGATGATCGGGTCGGCGAACGAGGCGAACGCCGTTCTGGCGTTGGCGATGCCGAGCAGGACTGCCAGCGTCGGTCCAAGCAGTGCCGTGGCGGCCAGCGGAATGGCCTCTGTCATCCATAGCGTCACCATCAACGCCAGGATTGCGCTCAGCTTGTGCGCATTGTCAGAGAGCCCCGGTGTCGGCAGTAGCAGTATTCCAAGACACAACGCAGGTCCTGCAAACAAGCCGAAAGTGCGACGACGCCGGTTGAATCGTTCCTCTGCTGGAGAAAACGACTCGCCGACTTCCGATGCTCTGTGCAACTGCCTCATCGAGCGCCCCACCATTGAACCGCGCCAGTTAGTTCGGCCCAACCCGTCAATAAGATGCCGCCATCGGTCCACTCCACCCGCTGGGTGCCTCCGGGCGAGACGACGTCGCAGACGCGGGCGGCACCGCCGAACATCGCTGCAGCCACGGCCGCGGCGCACGCACCGGTGCCCGACGCCTCGGTGGGCCCGACACCGCGCTCCCAGATCAAGATCCTCACCCGGTCAGGCTGTTCAACGGTCGCAAGTTCAACGTTTGTGCCTTCCAGAAAGAACGGGTGTACGGCCAGTCCCGCAGCAATGGTGTGCAGGCGCGCGGCCGTCAGGTGTTCGGGCGGCCCAATGACCACGCACTGGGGGTTGCCGACGCGCAGTACGGCTGCAGTAACAGTCTGTCCGGCCACCTCGATCGGCACCTCGCGCAATCCCTCGGGCTGCCCCATTTCCGCACGACAGGAGTAACGTGTGCCATCCACAGACAGCACGTCGATAGTTCGCAGACCCGCCTCGGTGTCGAGCACGACCTGCGCGCCGGCCGCCAGCCCCCTCGTGCGTGCCAGCCAAGCAGCGACGCATCGGATCCCGTTTCCAGAAATCTCTGATCGACTCCCGTCGGCGTTCAGTAAGCGCATGCGCGCACCCTGCTCGGTCTCGACGACGAGCATCAGGCCGTCGGCGCCGATGCCGACATGCCGGTCGCACAGCCGCCGCGCAAAGGACGCGATGTCGCCGGACGGCGTGGTATCGGCTGAAGGGAGCAGCAGAAAGTCGTTCCCGTAAGCGTGAGCCTTGATCAATTCCATCGACTTACGCAGCACCCTTCCGGCAAAACGCGAGCAGGTGCCATCCGTAGCGCCGCACCCACGAGCGCGGCAGTGCGTTGAACGTACCGACGAAGAACGTGTTGAACGCGAGTCCCTTCCAGCCCTTGTGGAGTCGCGACTTCACGGGGAACCGTTCAAACACCAGATCTACTATCGCAAAAGGCTTCAACAAGTCGCTGAACTCGGCCGCCGAATAGCGCTTGAGTATCGGCGCATCTTCATGCTCGAGCGGAGTCTTCATGACTCTCGAAAGCGCATTGAGCCACGAAAGCCGGTTATAGCCTTGGAAGATCGCCAGACCCCCGGGCCTCAGCACCCGATGAATCTCTGCAACCATCCGGTGTTCGTCACCCGTGTACTGCACCACTCCGTGAGCGAACACCAAATCAAAGGAACCATCAGCATACGGCAGGTATTCACCATCGACCACCTCCAGTCGGGCCGACAGCCTCTGCTGTTCGAGATTCTGGCGAGCCAGGGTGATGGCACTTTCAGCAATGTCCACCCCGGTGACGCGCGCGCCCGCACGGGCGAAGCGCACCACCTCGACTCCCGCCCCGCACCCAACGTCAAGTACGTCCCGGTCCTTCCACTCGTCAAAGTGGACGAGGTCCAGAAGGTGGTGCAGCTTCTCGAAGTGATATTGGTCAAGATCCGAGAAGAATCCCGGGCTGCCTGGCGCATGGGTGGAAATCTCAAGATCATGGATATGGATATTCCAGTACTCGCGGACGCGTTCGTTCATGCGCGACTTACTATATGGCAGGTATGACACGCGATCTTTCCCGACTGCACGCCGAGCCCTTCGACCTGCTGGTCGTGGGCGGTGGCATCCACGGCCTGTTTACGGCCTATGACGCGGCCTCCCGAGGGCTACGTGTGGCGCTGGTCGAGCGTGGAGACATCGGCAGTGGTATTTCCTTCAATCACCAGCGGACTATCCACGGTGGCCTGCGGGCGCTGCAATCGGGCCAGTTCCTGAAATGTCGGCAACAGATCGCGGAACGGCGGGCGTGGGCGCGGATTGCGCCGCACCTGCTGCGGCCTTTACCCTTCCTGATCGGCACCTATCGCGGCACCCGGCGGTCACGATTAATGGTCCGGGCCGGTTTCAAGCTGTACGACTTCGTCGGGAAGTCCCGGAACCAACACGTGACTGCTGAACTGCACCTGCCCAACACGCGATTGGAGTCGCCCGCAGCGACACAACGCTTCTTTCCTGGCATCGCACCGAAGGGGTTGTCGGGCGGCGCCATCTGGTACGACTACCAGACGATGCATCCAGACCGGCTGACATGGACAGTGGCGCTGGCGGCGCACCAGTCTGGCGCGGTGGTGGCCACGTATGTGGAGGCTCAGTCGCCGATTCGCGAGGGCTCGCACATCGCGGGTGTCTCGTGCCGCGACGTGCTGACCGGCAACATGTTTGATGTTCGCGCCGGCGCCGTGGTGCTGGCCGCCGGCACTGGCCTGGCCTCGTTGCACCAGCGTTTCGGCGCCACGGGCGCACCTCCGCTGGTCCGCGCAATGAATCTGCTGATCGATCGGCCGGCCAAGGACATTGCACTGGCCGCCCCGTCGGCGCAGGGCCGCATGCTGACAGCCGTCCCATGGGCCGGGGGCGTACTGGTGGGCACGTACCAGCCAGACGGCGCGACCAGCCCAGATGACTCGGCATCGCTCGAGCCGAGTGTCGAGGCATTCCTCGCTGAGATCCAGACGGCCTTCCCCGCTCTTGGCGCCACGCGCAAGGATGTGCGATTCGTGCACCACGGCCTTGTGCCGGCGCAAGACACAGGAAAGGGCCTCGACTTGCTGGCCGAGCCTCAGCTGCTGGTAGACAGCGAATCGCCGGGACTCTTCAGCCTTGTCGGGGTGAAGTACACCACCGCTCGGCTGGCGGCCGAACGCGCCGTGGACGCCGTCGCTCGACTCGCCGGACGCCCAACCCGGCCTTGCCGGACAGGCACAACCGTACTCCCGCACGCCGACATCGCCGACAGCGACGGCATCCTGCAGGAAACGTCGCGCACGCTCGGGCTCACGCTCGAAAAAGCCATCCACGCGCATCTCTCGGCGTGGTACGGGACCGAGGGACCGGCCGTGTTGCGATGCGCCCACGCCGAGAGTGCGCTGGCGCGGCTCAGTCCGTCTGGCCCCGTCATCGAAGGCGAAGTGATTTATGCGGCCCGCGAGGCCGCTGCCGTGCGGCTCGACGACGTGGTCTTTCGCCGTACACCGCTCGGCTCAGCCGGCCATCCTGGTGAACCCGCGCTGCAGCGCGCAGCCGATCTCCTTGCCCGCGAATGGGGCTGGTCGAGCGAACGGCGCGACGACGAACTGGCGCGCGTCCGCAAGCGGTTCGTCGTCTGACCCCCCCCCCTCCGCCCCCCCCCGCGCCGTTCTCGGTCAGTGCTTGCGCGCGTACGCGCGCAAGCACCTCCTTTTATGCAATGGTTCCTATCGTTTCGCTGGCCCGTACAGCACCCGGCCGGGACGCGCAGCCGTCATGACCCCGTTCTCAAACGCGATCTGTCCGTTGACGATGACGAGGCTGACGCCCTCGGCATAGGCGTGCGGCTTCTCGAAGGTCGCGGTATCGCGAATGCGCGCCGCATCGAACACAGCGATGTCGGCCTTCAACCCCGGGCGCAGCACCCCGCGGTCGGTCACTCCCAGGCGCTGCGCCGGGAACGACGTCATCTTCTGTACCGCAACCTCCAGGGGCAATAGCTTCTTGTCGCGCGCATACAGGCCTAACACGCGCGCGAATGTTCCATAACTGCGTGGATGCGGGTGGTCTCGGCCCAAGATGGCCACTTGCCCGTCAGACGCCACCATCGTCGCCGGGTGCACCAGGATGCGTTGCAGGTCCTCTTCGTTGATGGCGTGGAAGATGCCTTGCGCGCCGCCCTTCTCCACGATCCAGAGGGTGGTCTCCGCCGCGTTCTCGAGCGTCACAGGCAGACTGCGAGCGGCGGTGATCTCCGCCAGATTCTTGCCGGCCATCGCCGGATCCCAGCTGTTGCCGGCCACCACCACGTTCCTCGGGTCACCGCCGCCACGCTCATCGCGGAGAATCGCGACAGTCTCGGCCTTGACCTTCGCGCGCGTCGCCGGATCGAGCAACCGCTCCAGCGTGGCCGACCGACCACCTTCCAACGCCCAGGCTGGGAGCAGGGCCGATGCGATGCTGGTGCTGGAGGCGGTGTACGGATACTGATCGATCGTCGCGTCCACTCCGCGCGCGCGGGCCTCATCGATCAGCCGCAGCGTTTGCACTGATTGCCCCCCGTACTTCTTGCCCACCACTTTGTGATGGGTCACCTGCGTCGGCAGACCACCCTGCTCGCCGATCGTGATGGTCTCGCGTACGCTGTCGAGCACGCCCTTCGCTTCATCGCGCATGTGCGAGATGTAAATGCCGCCCAAACTCCCGGCAACCTTCGCGAGTTCCACCACCTCCGCCGTGGGCGTGAACGTGCCAGGCACATAGAACAGGCCGGAGCTGAGACCAAACGCGCCGTCCTCCATGCCCTGACGCACGAGGCCGCGCATCCGTTCTACTTCCTCGGCACTCGCGGGGCGGTTGATCGGCCCCATCACCAGACTGCGGATCGATCCCTGACCGATAAAACTCGCAATGTTCGGCGTGATGGGCGTGGCTGCCAACTTCGCGAGAAATGGTCCCAGAGGCACATCCGAACTCCCGTCGGGCCCCTCGACGAGCGTGGTCACGCCTTGCCGCACATAGCTGTCGGCGGTTGGCAACTCAAAAATGCCCCGTCGCGCATGCGTGTGAATATCGATAAAGCCTGGAGCGACCACCAGTCCAGTGACATCGACGACGCGCGCCGCCGCATCCGTGATGGACGGTGCGATGCGGACGATGGTGTCGCCCTTGATCGCGATGTCGGCCCGATACCACGGGCCGCCCGTGCCGTCGATGACGCGGCCGCCTCGCACGATGAGGTCCGCGGCCGGGGATTGGCCAGAAATCAGGGCCGGAGCGAGTAGGACGAGCGGCAACAGTCTGCGCATGGCGGCCAGTATATCCAGTGCGCGCGCACTGCACCGACCCGCCAGGCGATGACGATAAGCCTTCCGAGTCAAACCGGTGGACGTTGACAAGCAGAAGGCCAAATACGGTCACTCACCTCCGCCACCGCGGCCCGGAGTCGCGCCATTGCCGTACTTCACAATCTTCCGAGCCTTCATGTCATAGATATCGCCGGGGCTCAGCACGTCATAGGGTTTGTCCCACGGCTGATACGCGTGTGTGTTGTCATGCACCGTGACTTTCCATCGACCGATCACCTCAAACGCATCGCCGTTCACGATAATAGCGGTGTCTTCGGACAGTCCGATGCCGAGGTACTGCGGAAACTTCCTGATGACCGGGATGAGGTCGTCCCATCGATTACGCGTGTTGATGTGCTGGTCGATGGCAGACCGCTTGAGGAACGCGAAACCCTGCTGGTGGTTCGGCTCCTCCGTCATCATGATGTCGGGCCCCTTTGTGTCACCTCGCACCAGGTAATCACCCTGAATCGTCGCGCCGGCGGAACTGCCCGCGATCACCCCGCCCCGATGCAGAACGTTCCAGAATTCCATCAAAGCCCGCGTGTTCATGTAGGAGTCCACACCGTTCCACTGACGCCCGCCGTCGAACCATACAGCATCGGCGTCAAGCAGGGGCGCCACGAACTCCGGCGTATCGGCCACCTTCGGATCCCAGGTATGCAGCATCACGACGTTCGTCAGTCCGCGTGTTTTCCAGGGCCCGAGGACGGTCTCGGGGTCATATTTCCGCGGCTTACCATCGGCAGTCCTGTTGCCACCATTGGTCGGCACAATCACAAACTTCTTGCCGGGACCACCGGCGAGATCGATGAACTTCTTCGGCACGCCGAAGTTGTCGGTCATCGCGCCGCCGATGACGACCAGCGTTCCTTTCGCCGGACCGTATTCGGGAGCGGACTGGGCCGGGGCCTGCTGCGCACGAACGCCCAGCCCCAGCGTCAGCGCCAGCAGAGAGAGCAACAACCCGCGACGGTTCATCAGTCCCCAGTTCCCCATCTCCCCAGTTCCAAACTTCCCCAGTTATTTAACCGTAAACGCGTTAAAGACCCAGGTGAGTCCCGTGGTGAAGCCCCACGTGGGATCGCGCTCGGTGATGCCGAACAGCACCGCCGCATCCAGGCGCACCGGCCCGCGCGTCAAGCGTGACCCAAGGCGCATGGCCGCGCGGCTCTCGGTGCCCACAATCGCTGTGCCGGTCCGCGTGTTCGCTCGGCCGTTGAGTTCGGCTACCACTTCGGCCCCGTTGGCGATGGCACGCGCAACCGACAGGCCGTAGATGAACACATCGTTCTGGCGATCGCCGCGCGTCGGATCACCGAGGATGACGAATCCAGCGTTCCCAACCACACGGACCTGCTGGATGGTCTTGCCCATCGCCAGAGCAAGCGCAAAGTCCGTGGTGTCGAGACCCAGGCCGCTTTCGTTGCCGGCGTTTGGTAACCTCGTCGCGAAGCGAACGGCCAGTGATGGGCGACCGACACTTTCGGAGACAAATCGCACCTTGGCGCCCACCACAATGTCTTCCACGTCGGCCGTCGAATCGCCTGTGATGTCCAGCATGCGCGCCAGGGGCCCGGCTAGCCGGTTGGTGATGGACAGCCGATTGCGCAGCCCTCCATCGATCTGGATTTCAGCGATCGAACTGACCCCAAAACTCAGGCCCAGTGTGCCCAGCCTCATGAGGTTGCCCTTCAAGCCCGACACAGGGAAGAACGCTTCGCGACTGTAATCGATTCCGGCTTCCAGCAGAATCTGGCCGGGGCTCACTGTCTCTGGATCCTCGGTGACCAGCGGTCGCGACTGCGCCCACGCGGGCACCGCCAGCCCCATCATCACCACACCCAGCACTAACTTCAGCATCACTCTCGTCATGTCTCACTCCGCGAATCGATCCAAATGGTGACGGGGCCGTCGTTGACCGACGCCACCTGCATATCGGCCTGGAACATACCAGTCCGGACCACCAATCCCGAGTCCCGGAGCCGTGATACCACGCCTTCGTACGCCTCGTTAGCCACGTCGGGCGCCGCCGCCCCGACAAACGACGGCCGACGGCCCCGCCGGACATCGGCGAGGAGGGTGAACTGTGAGACCGCCAGGACGGCCCCACCCACGTCCACCACGCTCAGGTTCATCTTGTTCGCTGCGTCGCTAAAGATCCGCAAATCCCTGATCTTGGCCGCGACATAGTCGGTATCGGCCGTTCCGTCGCCGTTCGCCACCCCAACCAGCACAAGAAGGCCACGGCCGATTTCAGACACGACCCGGCCGTCGATGGAGACCGACGCCGACGACACGCGGGTGATCACCGCACGCATGGGGCTATCGAAGGGCCGCAGCGGTCTGAAGCACCGGGTAGAGGCGCGTATCGAGCAAGTGGCGGGGCGCCACGTTCCCGATGGCCTTAATCATCGAGTTCTTGATCTCCGGATGTTCCAGTTCCAACTCGGCGATCATTCGCTTCAGCCGCTGGCGCTTCAGGCTCAGGTCTCCGCAGGCGGGACAACAGCAGCCGATGACCGGCAGGTTGTTTTCCTGCGTGTACGCGAGAGCCTCAGCCTCGGTGACATATACCAGAGGACGGATCACCGTATGTTTCCCATTGTCCGAGGTCAGGCGAGCGGGCATGGCTTTGAGCGCTCCCTGGAAGAACACGTTCAGCAGCAGCGTCTCGACGAAGTCGTCCATGTGGTGCCCGAGCGCAATCTTGGTAGCGCCCACCGACTCCGCCAGCCGATACAATACACCACGACGCAGCCGGGCGCAGAGCGAGCACGGCGTCTCGCCATCTTCCAGGATGTCATCCATGACGGCGCCGATCGTGGTGTGCTCGATGTGCACTTCCCACCCGCGCTCGGCGCATGCCTCGGTCACGGCGCTGTGCTTGAAATCCTTGTAGCCGGAATTGACGTTGATGGCGCAAATGGAGAACGAGATCGGCGCCCGCTTGCGCAGCACGTCCAGAATCTGGATCAGGGCCCAGCTGTCTTTGCCCCCCGAGAGGCCGACCATCACGCGGTCGCCGTCCTCGATCAGGTTGTGCTCAAGGATCGCCTGCGTGGTCTTTTTGGCGATCCGATGTTCCAGAGGAGTTCGGTAAGACATGGGTGTTATGGCCGGAGGTGCTGTGTGACGAGAGTATCAACGACACCCGTCCATGTGAAACGCCTGGCGGTCGCCAGGGCCTCAGCTCCCAGGCGTTTCGCGAGCAATAGGTCGTTATGCAGATCGGCCAGCGCCTGCCCCAGGGCTGTGGGCTCAGGCACCGTGACGCGCCCGTTCACGCCGTCCACCACCAACTCGGCCGGCCCTCCGCTGTCGGTCACCGTCACGACGGCCTTCGCTGCCGAGAAGGCCTCCACAGTGACAAATCCGTAGTCTTCGTGCTTGGGGACAAAACACACGGCGCGGCACGTCGCCAGGTAGTCCACCAGCTGCTCGTCGGACACGCGCCCGGCGAATGTCACCCGGCCCTCAAGCCCCAGCCGGGCGGCTCCGGCGCGAAGGACGCCCTCGGCCTCCCCTTCCCCGGCAATGACGCACCGCACCCCCTGGGCCGCGGGAGTTGCCAGCGCCTGCAGGATCAGATCGATGCGCTTGAGCGGCGCCAATCGCGACACCACAAAAATGAAATCGCCGTAACCGTCACAGCGGTAGGACCGCTGGGGCGCGGGCGGATACAGTACCTGGGATGTCACCGCGTTCCACCGCGTGAGGCGTGCCTGCACCGTCGTCGACTGGGCGAAGAGCGCCTTTAGGTGATGCTGAAAACACCAGGTATCGGCCGCGTGAATCAGTCGGCGTCGCACGCTTTCCTTCAGCCGCCCCTGCGGCGACAACGGACCCGAGAAGTCGTCCCACAGGTCGTAGTACTCGCGCATGGTGTGGTTGAGCCAGCACACGTGCGAAGGGTGGCGCACCGCATACGAGGGATAGCGAAGCGAGACGACATGATCGACCGGCCGGCCACTGATTTCCCTGACGTTGGTGCGCCACGTCGCCAGGTACTCGGACGCCTGTTGCCCAAAGGGATTGGAAGGCGTGGCGACCAGCTGCGCGTCGTGGCCCGCAGTCTTCACGGCCTCCACCAGTGCGCGAGCGATCACCATGTGACCGCCCTCCACGGACGGCGGTGACGACGTCACGACCGCGACCAGAGCCATGACTCAGGCGTCCGGACTCGAATTCAGTACGCGCGCCGGCACACCCACTGCTTTTGCACCGGCCGGAACCGGCCCCAGCACCACGGCTCCCGCACCGATAATCGCGCGATCACCAATCGACACACCATCAAGCACCTTGGCTCCAGCGCCGATCCAGACACCGGCGCCCACAGTGATGCCGTCGGACTTCCGCGGCTGTGCGTTGACTACCACAGTCGGGTCGCTGAAGTCGTGGTCGCCGCCGATGAGGTAGGAGTACGCGGCCAGAAGTGTGTGCGCCCCAATCGTGACGCGGCCGGCGGAAAACACCTCGCAGTTGAATCCGATATTTACGTCCTCGGCCAACGTGATGTCGCCGTTCTTGCACGACAGGATGGTGTCGCGCCCCACGAACACGCCATTCCCGATGTCGATGCCGCGGTTGGTGTCGCCCTTGGCATCAAGCAGGCAGTGATCGTCGATCACGACGTTGTCGCCGATATGAATTTTGTGCGGATGACGCAGCACCACGTCACGACCGAACACCACGTTGCGGCCGCACCTGCCCAGCAGCAAGGGGTAGGTGAACTTGCGGAGCATCAACCCCAGCGCGCCCGGCACGCACTGGGCGAGCAGCATGATGGCTTCGTACTTGATCAGCGCCCCCCAGCCGGGCTTGCCCACGATGAGCGCACTGTATTTCGCCCGCGCCCCTCCGGGCGCACGGAACAACTGGTCCTGCACGCGCGGGATGTCCCGATCAGATCCAGTGTTGGCCACGGTACCACTCCAGTGTGCGCCGAATCCCGTCACGCAGGCTCACCGCCGGCGCAAAACCCAGTTCCGCGCGGGCCCGTGAGATGTCGAACGCCCGGCTCTTGGTGAAGAAGTCTACACGACGGCGATAGATTGGCGGAGCCACGCCGAACGGCGCGCAGACTGCTTCGCACGCGGCACCCGCAAGCCAGAACGGCCACACCGGCAATCGCAGCCGTGGCGGGTCTACACCAGCCACCTCCGCGGTAATCCCGATCAACGCCTTCAGCGTCGTCACTTCCCCGCCCGCCAGAATATAGGTGCGGCCCGCCGCTGAGGGCACCGCGGCGCAGAGACGAAAGCCGTCGCACAGGTCTTCCACATAGGTCAGGTGATAAAAGATCTCGCCATTGCCGAGCAACACGAACCGGCCACGCGCCACGCCCCCAAACAGCTTGAGCAAGCGTCGGTCACCTGGACCGTAGATCCCGGACGGACGAGCGATCACCAACTCGATGCCGGTTTTCTTCGAAGCGGCGGTGGCCAACTGCTCGCCTTCGACTTTGGTTTCCTGGTACACATCGCCGGGGCGCAACGCCGCATCTTCGTTTGCCGGTGGATGTTCCACATCTCCATGCACACCCACTGTGCTGCAGTGCACGACGCGGCGGACGCCGGCGTCTGCGGCGGCTCTCACGAGCGACTCTACGCCGATGGCGTTCACTACCCGATAGGACGACGCGGGCAACCCCGCTGTCCGATAGAGCGCGCCGATGTTGTACACCACATCGACGCCCGCACACGCGGCGCGCAGACTCGGGGTGTCCGTGAGGTCGCCACGAACGACTTCGATTCCCGCGCGGGTTAGATCCCTCGCCTGGTCCGGCCGCCTGACAATGGCGCGCACGGTATCGCCTGCCGCCACTAGCCGTCGCACCAGGTGACCTCCGGTAAACCCTGTGGCCCCCGTGACCAGCGCTTTCACCGCTCCGCCACCATCGTCACGGGAGAGCCGGCGAGCAAAAGGAGACCGGTGGCCCCGAGCACTCGCTCAAGTCCGCGTGTGAAGCCCAATGATCCCACTGCTTTGTGGAACGCGATCGGCATGACGAATTGCCGATGGATGTGGACCACGAGGTATCCATTCGCCTTGAACGCTGCAGTGACACTGCGTTCCGACATCACTCGGTACGCCTCGACCTTATGTCCTGCGGCGCGCCTGACATGCCGCACAACGCTTTCGACGGCGGCCAGACTCGACGCGGAGGGAAAATCCACCACGACCCGACGTCGCGCGACCCGGCACAACTCGCCCACACACCGCGACCAGTCGGGCGT
This sequence comes from Acidobacteriota bacterium, assembly GCA_005799825.1. GTDB lineage: Bacteria > Acidobacteriota > Vicinamibacteria > Vicinamibacterales > SCN-69-37 > SYFT01. Next base: position 21,367 of record SYFT01000027.1, read on the forward strand.
GTGCATCAGCACCCGCAACGACACGGCCCCGTCGAAATGTCCCGCCGGAAACGGCAACGCATGGGCGTCGCCCACATCAAACGTCGCCGACACGCCCGCAGCGGCGGCGCGTTCACGCGCCACATCGAGCATTTCGGACGACGCATCCACTCCCACCACAGTCGCCCCGGCGCGCGCGAGACCGATCGCGGCGCGGCCCGTGCCCGTGCCGACATCCACCACCGAGCATCCTGAAAGTGGATGGCCGGCAGCACCGGTCCCCAGTGGGGCGAAGGCGGTCATGAGGAGCGTCTCCTGCTCGGCCAGCAGGTGCCGGCCAATGGGACCACTGAACCGCAGGTTGTCGAACCCTTCCGCCACATCCTTGCTGGCGTAATGCGTGTAGCTGTAGTGTTGGCGGTTCATCGCACCAGCACCTCGTACGCCCGGCGCGTTTTTTCAATGAAGGCTTCGTCGCTGTATTTCGTGTTGGCGAGGTCGCGTGCGCGCTCCCCGATCGCCACCGCGGCGGGATCACTCATGCCGCGAAGCAGCCCCTTCGCCAATTCCCCAGGCGTCGCAGCCGTCAGGATCGCGACGTCGTCACTCAGGACCTGCGTGTGGGTGCGCAGACGCGTGGCCACAATCGGGCGACCCGACCGGAGGTATTGATAAATCTTCAGTGGCGTATTGGTGCCATTTGAACGCGGCGACACCAACGTGGTGGCCGCGTCGAGGTAGGCGGGCACTTCTTCGGCGGGTCGCTGGCCGGTGAAGACGACCGCAGATGAGAGTCCGAGTCGGTTAACCGCGGCACGGCCTGCCTCAACCTGGGCCGGCTCGCCTCCCACCATCACGAGTCTGGCTTCCGGACGAGTCGCCACCACAATGTGCATCGCGCCATACAGCAGATCAAGGCCCTGGTAGGCCTCAAATGTCCCGGTGTACAGCACCACCGGCGTCGTGTCGTCGAGCCCCAGCGATCGGCGCACGGCGAGTCCGGTACCGGCCGACGGCGCAGCGCCCGAGCCTGCGGCGTTCTCGATCAGCACGGTAGGCACCGGCAACTTTAGCGCCTTCACCGTATCGTCAAGATCTTCGCAGATCACAATGACGACCCCCGACCGCTTGATCACCAGGCGCTCGATCCATCCGAAGAACGCTGCCAGTCCCTTGAACTTGCCGAAGCCGAAGTTCGAGATCTGCTGGGGCAGGCTCGAGTGCATGTCGTACAGATGCGGCTTGCGCAGCAACGCAGCAAGCACAATCCCGATCGCGCCGCCTTCCTCGTGTGAGTGGATGACGTCATACCTGCGCGTCAGCGCGAGTCGCAATGCGGTGAGAGACAGCAGTGCATCGAGCGGCACCTTCGCCCACGAAGGCCCGATTCGCACGCGCGACACAAATGGCGGAGCCATCGACCGCACGATGCGGAGTCCGGGCATCTGGACGTTACTGCCGAACGGGTACGTGACGAGATCGACGGTATGCCCGAGGGTGATCAACGCGCGAATGCGGTGTAACTCAGAAAACGGGGTTCCCCGGGGCTCGAAAAACGGCTCCGGCGCGATCATGAGAATGTGCATGCCGTCAGGGCCCGATCGCGTGGGCGTTGGGGCTGCGGCGAATTGTACACCCGCGTGGTACACTTCGCCGCCGGTAGTAGCTCGCGTCGATCCTGATGACACACGTGCCCCCTGGTCCTGACGCTCCCGACACTCCTGGCCTCTACGACGCCATCGACGGTCCTGAAACCAGCGAGGCTCCCACCCGTCCCGGTCGCTTGGCCCTGCTCTGGTCGGCCAAGATCGTCGTCTCCATCGGCCTGCTCTATGTGCTGTTGTCGCGCGTCGACCTCGCACGGCTCTGGGCTATCGCGCGGATGGCCTCGGTGACCTGGCTTGCTGTGGCGCTCGGCCTGTACTTCGTCATGGTGTTCATCAGCGCATGGCGCTGGGGCGTCTTGCTGCATGCGCAGCACGTGGTCGTGGGCCTCGGGCCTCTGCTCCGGTCGTACCTGGTCGCCACGTTCTTCAACAACTTCCTGCCGTCAAACATTGGAGGCGACGTCATCCGAGTGCGCGACACCGCTCTGGCCGCCGGCTCGAAAACGCGGGCCGCCACCGTGGTGCTGGTTGATCGGGGCATTGGGCTGCTCGCGCTCGTCTTTATCGCGGCCATTGGAGCGTCGCTGGCCACCTCGACGAACCCGGCAATGGCGGCATTCGGGCCTGGCCTGTTGTGGCTGGCATTCGGCGGCGGGACGCTGGCTGGCGGCCTCGTGGTGCTCAAGCCCGATGCCGTGGGCCGAATGCTGGCGCCGCTCAAGGCCCTCCACCAGGAATGGGTCGAAGAGCGCATCAGCCGACTCGTGAGTGCTCTGGCGCGGTTTCGGGAAAGCCCCTTTGCCCTGGCCCTCGGGTTTGCCGGCGGCATCGTGGTGCAGGCCGTGCTCGTCCTGTTTTATGCGGCCATCGCGCAGGCGATCCTTGTCTCAATTCCGCTCGCGCACCTCGCGGTCCTCATTCCGTTGTCGTTCATCGTGCAGATGGCCCCGGTCACGGTGAACGGGCTCGGCGTGCGTGAAGCGACGTTCAGTTTCTATTTCGCGCGATTGGGCCTGCCGCTGGAGTCGGCGCTGGCGTTGTCATTCCTGGGAGCCGCGCTCGTGATGGTATTCTCGCTCTCGGGCGGCATCGCGAACCTCACGCGTGGTCATTCCGGCCAGCGCACGATTTCGTAGAGCGATACCGGACTGGTCTCCACGAGCGGCCGCAAATACCGCATGTACGGCGGGAACCGACCCTGCATCACGACGGTTGTGGCCTCGTTGTAGGTACGCCAGTCAATGGCGACGTATTTCACGCCGCGCTCGCGCAAGAGGCGAAACGATTCGTCGCTAGGAAAACCGTTGAGGGGAATCGCCTGCGCCTGAATGTCGGCAGGGATGAAATCGCTGTAGCCGTTCACCAGCGGCTGCCAGTGCCACATCGACCAGAACATGTGCTCGACGTGGGGAAACCACTCGCCACGGCGATACGGGAAGTGCAGCACAAGCGTGCCGGCTTTGGGCATGCCGGCCAGCACCTCATACGCCTCGGGAATGGGCGGCACCAGACGCAGCGGCCACGACACCCGCAACTCGATGACGACCAGCGCCAGCAGCACCGGCACCACCCATGACCGTCGTCGTCCTGATTGAGCAATCGCGGCGATACCCATGCCCGCGAACACCGCGAGTCCCATCAGCACCAGGACACCGAACCGTGACGGCGCTCGCAGAAACGACATGAACGGGATGATGTCGGCCAGCCAGCCATACAACCCCGCGGCCGGCCCCAGTGACGCCCATACCCCCATTAGCGTCAGCCCCACGTAGAACCAGAAGATTCGGCGGGCGGGTACAACGCAAGACGAAAGGACGAGCCCAACCAGCGCCAGACCGATGATGATAATTCCGGGGAACAGCACTTCACCCATGCGGCCGACATACGTGTCGAGCCGGGTTCGCCACAACTCAGGCAGCGCCTTGCTGAACGGCCCGGACTGGCCCCGCATGTACGTGCGGTGGTCAGCCGAAAGGTCGCGCGCCTCTTCGACATTGAGCGCAGACCGAAAGCCCGCCTCATCGCGCATGGTCGCGTACGGCAGCGCGACAGGGGTCACGAGGAGCGCCGCGACCACCACTGCGGAAGCGAGGCCTGTCCAATAACGCCGGGGATGCGGCTGGCCAGCCGCAAACCACAACGCGGCAAACCCGATAGCCAGACCCATCATGATTCCGTAGTACGCACACGCGAGCACAGCGAAGGTCAGCGTCGCGCCGAGGACGCAGCCTCGGCGAAGCCCCGGCTCCTCGACAAATCGGTGCCAGACAAGCAGCACGAGGGGCACGACAAACACCAGCAGCAACTGCACGTGCGCGGTGTGCGCTGAGACGTACGCGGAAAACGCAAACCCTGCGGCGGGCGGCACACCGGCCCAGGACGATCCCGTCAGCCGGCGCACCAGGTGCCAGGTCAACACGAACGCCAGCACCAGGCTGGTGTAGACCACGATGTTGTGCGCAGCGATCGGATTCCCCGTGATCGCGTACACCGGCGCAGCCATCGCGCCGGCCACGATGTTTGCTTCGGAATACGCCAGGGTCCCTTGATTCGGATGGAACACATTGGCGTTGAAGACGTTCGCTGGATCGGTAAGCAACGCGTGCGCCACCCACGCGACGTTCCACACACTGAACTTCCCGTCGTGGGTATCGATGCGGGCCAGTTGCCCCGGGGCCGACATCATCGGCCAGGTCATGACCAAGGCGAGTCCGGCCCCGAGGAGTGTGGCGAGCAGCGTCTGACGTCGCATGCCTTCGCTACCTGATCACCAGCGGCAGCACGCGCACGCCGAGGAATCGCGTGTCGTTCCACGCGTTCGGAGGGGGTACGAATCCCGCGTCCGTGGTAATCGCAAGACGCCAGATGTAACTGACCTGATCCTTGACGTTCTTAAACGGAAACCCGCGGTCGGGAGCAAATTGAACGATGGCGGTTTGATTGGGTGCCAACGACACGGCCGCACGACGGCCGTCGAGGGCCAGGCCGACGCTTACGGGCACATCACCAGCAGACAGCATCAACTGAAGGCGACGTTCCGGCAGGTTCGTGCGAACGAGCAACTCCGCGCGGGATTGTCCTCGCGTCCAGAAACTGAGCCCGTCGGCCTCCCGCAGCCATGAGTTCTTGTCCAGATACATCAACTGGAACCCAGGGTGTCCCGCCGCTGCGCCGAATCCGCGGACCATCATCTCGCGCTCGGTCGCGACGGGCAGGTCGTTGTAGTTGGTCAACTCGACCGGCAGCACGCGAAGCGGGCCGCTGAAGGCGCGGTCGCCCGGGCGCATCGACGTGTCGAAGGGACTCAACGCAAGAGGCGCCATAAACATCCCGCCCACGAGCCATGGCCCCAACGACGCCGCGATGGACCGCACGGGTGGGAGTAGGAATACGGCGACGCCGTACACGCCCATGAAATAGCGATTGCCGACCGAACCGCCACCGCCCATAAACGTGTACGGCAGCGTGATGAGAAACACGATCACCTGCAAGGCGATACCGGCGAGCACGAACCACTGCCACGATTGGCGCTCCCGTCCGGCAGTGCCGAGCGCGGCAAGCGCAAACACGAACGGGAAAAAGTAGGCGACCATTCCGCCATAGCGGCCGACCCAGAAGTAGCCGAGATTCGCCCGGAGATTGCTCCAGAACATCTGCGGATCAAACCAGACATTCGTCAGCGCCTTGCTTGTCTCCCGTGGCGCGCAGACCTCGAGGCCCACGGCAGGAGTCTCAAGCGGGAACGCGTTGTAGCACGTCCGCCGGTCGAAGCCGCCCTGATAATTCGCCTCACCGCTGATCGCGAGGTTTGCTCCAAACCCGAGACCCGCAGAAAGCGCAAAGCCTACGGCGACGACCGCGGCGCGCTTCCATTCTCTCTTCCACAGCCACCACAGCCCCATCGGCAGGCCGAGCAACGCGTTCGTGAGTTTCGAGAACGTGAGGATGCCCACAAGCACCGCAGCCACAACGTCGGATGCCGGGCCTCTTAACCACGCAGTGCGATGCGAAGACGGTGCAGGCGCCACGAACTTATAGAGCCAACAGAAGTACGCGAACAGGCCGAGCGTGAAATTAAACAGCTCCGGCGCGATCCAGGCCCAGTAGACGGGAACGACCGTCGGAAACACAAAGCCCGACGCAAGCACCAGGCTCACGCCAACGGCGGACCGGGCGCTGATGAACGCGTACGCCCAGAAGAAACCCAATGCCAGTAACAGACTGTTAAGTACGTAGAAGCCCTTGGTACCGACGATCGCCACAAAGGGCGCGGCAACCAAGGGGTAGACAAACGACTTTCCGTAGAAGAGGCGGCTCTGGTCTGGGTCAGGCTGGTCACTGAAGGTGACGCCGCGTTTCAGAAAAACGCCGGTGGGCCCGCCAGGAAACTCGCGCCGGGTCCGCGCAAGGTCCTCGTGCCGGTATTCAAGGTCGAGGTCGCGCGCGAGGCTGTGCCCCATCAGGTAATAGGTCGCCTCGTCGCTTTGGAAACCAGACGCGGCGGTTGGGTCCGCGCTTGTGCGCCTGACGCCAACCGGATCCATCCATAACGCGAGGCTTCCGAAACATACGAAGACCACTGCCGCCGAGATCCAGCCGGCGCGCCATCGTGCGTCGGCGGTCACGGATGTCACGCGCTTGCCTTTCCAGTCAAAAAGCTCAAGTCCATTTCCTCAGCCACGCGTCGGCGCCGCGGGCGCGACTCCTGATGCAGCACACCGTACAACTGCTCCATCTTCCGGACGAAGGCCGTGATGTCATACGACTTAGCCGTCTTGCGCGCAGCCGTTCCAAGACGCTGTCGCTCGTCGGGCGAATCCACCAACCGGATGATGCGATCGGCCAGCGCTCGGGCATCCCGCCGTGGGACGATCAGCGCGTCTTCGTCTGGCGTCAGCACCTCCATCAATCCATCGGCATCAGTGGCGATGATGGCGCGCGAAGCGCCGAGGGCTTCAAAGACCGTCAGCGGCGTGCCTTCCCAGAGCGATGGAAACACCGACACGTCGAACGCCCCAAGGACACCGCGCACGTCCTTGACGAACCCCCCGAACACAAACCGATCGCCAAGGTTGAGCGATGCGGCCTGCGCTTCCAGACTCTCCAGGAGCGGCCCTTCGCCGAACAGGATGAACCGTGCCTGCGGACGGGCATCCACGACGAGCCGCGCCGCCTCGACCAGGTATTGATTTCCCTTGGAATCGTGGAGGCGCGTCACCGTCCCCATCAACACGTCGTCCGGGCGCACGCCGAGAGCGGCGCGGGTGACGGATCGCTCTTCCGGCGTGAACGCTTGACCGAACTCATCCAGCGGCGCCCCGAGATACACGACCTTCGTTCTCTGTGGTCGGACCAGCCGGGCCCCGGTCACAAACTCTGCCGTGCTCTTCGACACTGCGAGCGCCACGTCGGTGAACGGTGCCAGCACCCAGTCAGCCACTTTCTGAAACCACGGAGTGCTGGTGAGGTTGGCATGTTCATGCAGGACCACAGGAATGCCGCGCAACGCAGCGGCGAGGCGTCCAAAGGTCGTGGCGCCGTATCCATGCAGGTGCAGGATGTCGATGTTTTTGGCGTCGATGATCCGCAGCAGCGCGAACAGCGTCCGAGGGTCGAACTTGCCCCGCTCGAGATACGTGATGTCGATACCGAGCGCGTCCAGGGTCTCTTCGGACAAATCACGTTTCCGAAGGCTGACGAGGGACACCCGGAAGCCGGATGAATCGAACCTGGGGATCATCCACGCAAACAGGCGCTTGACGCCGTGCATGCGCGAGCCTTCCCATCCCAGGTGGTCGCAGACTTGGAGAATGTTCAACGGGCGCTGGGGTGGCATCAAGAGGACGTTCGCGGGATGGCCGTCAGTTTACCGCCCATGTAGAATCTGCTGCAATGATCTCCAGAGCCGGGAAGCTGGCATTCAGAGTGCTCCTGGCTGGCGGCCTGATGTGGCTGGCTACTCGGAATGCCTCGTGGACCGGCATCCTGACAGCACTGGGACGCGGCTCATGGACCTGGTTTGGTGTGTGTCTGGGCCTGGTGGTGTGCGACCGCGCGCTCATGGCGTGGCGGTGGCTGGCGCTGTTGCGAGCTGTGGAAACGCCACCCCGCGTACCGCTGCACCAGATCGTCAGAATCTTCTTCGTGAGCACTTTTGTCGGCACCTTTTTACCAGGCAGCATTGGTGGCGACGCGGTCCGTGCGATCAGCTTGTCGCGGCTGGGCGCTCCCACCCGCCTCTCGGTTGGGTCGGTCGCGGTGGACCGCCTCCTGGGCACCGTCTCTGTCCTGCTGATGGCCGGTGGGGGATTGGTACTGGCTGGCCGGCTGATTGACGGCCGGCTCCTGGCCGTGTCCCTCGTCGTAGCAACGCTCGGCGTGGCCGGCATTATGCTGCTGCTCTTCGACTCAAGAGTGCTGGCTGGATCTGTCCGGTGGGCTGGAGGCGGGCGGTTCCCGACGATCGAACGACTCGCGCAAAAGTTCCTAACCGCCATTCGTCAGTATGGCGACCATCGCGTCGTGCTCGTCGGCGTCCTCCTGGCCTCGGTCGGCGTCCAGGCTCTGAGGTCGGCGCAGGCCTGGTGTTTGGGACTGGCGATCGGCTTGACGGTGAGCGGCGTCTGGTACTTTGCGCTCATTCCCTTTGGCGTACTGGCGTTCCTGTTCCCCGCCTCGGTGTCCGGACTGGGCGCCGGCACAGCCTCGTTCGTGCCGCTATTTGCTCTGGCAGGCGTGCCGACCGACGACGCGGTCGCGCTTTCACTGCTCTTCTGGTTCCTCGGCGTGGTCGGCAATCTGCCCGGCGGACTTTTGATGGTCCTCCGTTCAGATTCTTCCCCAACCGGCTTGGCGTCCAGTTTGCAAAAGAACTGACGCGGCGGCCCTATCGGCAGCCCGATTCGCGTCCGATACACCTTTCAGCCAGTCTCTTTTGTTCGAAGGCCCCATATGCCGATGACGTTTTTTGCCCGCCGCCCAACACCCCTGTCAGCCGCGGCGCTGGTCCTAATCGTTGCTGCCGCCGGATGTGAGCACAATAAGACTTCGAACCCCCTGAGTCCCCAGATTGCCGGGCCTCTCGCGAATGTAGACATCACCGTGCCCAAGACCCTAGAGCCGGGGCCCGGATGGACGATCGAAGACAAGAACCAGCCCATCACGCTGCTGATTGAAAACCCGTCGAGCAGTAGCCCGCGGCCGTTCATGTTGCGGGTGGAGGTAGCCTCCGACGCCGCGTTCACCAACGTCGTGTTTACGGCCAACAACATTGGCCCCGGTCCGAACGGTCGCACCGCCGTACGCCTACCTGACAAACTAGCACCGGGCCGCAGTTACCTGTGGCGTACACGGGCGGAAGATGGCGCCAACAACAGTGACTGGTCGGCGGCGGCACAGTTTGAAGTGCTCATGCCCATTTTCATCGGCACACCGGTGGCAAAGTCCCCACTCGGCAACGTCCGCGTCACGACACGCACGCCCACCCTTGTCGCCACGAACGCCGCAACGACGGGCCCACACGGCGCGCTCTTTTATTTCTTCCAAATTTCCGGTAGCGACACATTCGGAGGTCAGGCCGCGAGTTCGGAATCCCCGGTGAACCCGGGAGGCGAGACGTCACTGACGATCTCGTCTACGTTGCCGTACGACACCGTGGTCTACTGGCGCGTCCGCATCACCGACGGCCTGAACGTTGGCACTTGGTCGAAGACCGAGGTTTTCCGCACGCCCGTGGCCCCCGTCACGGTGCCGCCTCCCCCGCCGCCCGGCGGAGGCGGTGGCGGAGGCGGAGGCACGGGTGGATCGTGCGCCGGCAGTAACGGCAATGCCATTGTTCAGTGCATTGCGGCCAAGTATCCCCAGTATCTGGTTCCGGTAGGCTCTCTCGGGCAGCGCGAGAGCAACATGATGTTCATTCGCGACCGGATCATTGAGGCCGGTCGTTGTGGCGGAATGGACCTGGCCCGAAACCTGAAGCGCGGCGGGCCGGAGATCAGCATCGACTTCCTGGTGCACATGGACAACGGCACGCTGCGCGGCATCGACATCGCGTTCGACTACGACAACATCACTACCCCGCTCAAGCTCTACTGGGGTGAAGGGACCTTCCCGTACTACGGTGGGTACCCGCAGTTCAGTTGTTCGGGCGTCTGAGCTCCGCAACGGCGTACATAAGAAAGGGGCAGGTGCCGCAAGCACCTGCCCCTTTTGTTTTTGGGAACGAACCGGCCGACCTAGAACTTGATCCGGACGCCCGCACCAACCTGCAGTCCACCCACATCCAACTTCGTAGTGGACGTCAGGTTGCCCTGGGCTTTGACGTATCGCAAGAACGCGCCAACACCGATGTGTTTTGTCACCAGGTACCGGCCGTCCACACCAGCCATGACGCCCCAGACCGACTTGTCGATCGTCTCGAGATTCACCGTCACCGTCGGGCTGCTGCCTTCGACGATCGATGCGCCCGCCGCGGTCTCGTGTTTGACGGCTGCGACCGTTGGGCCGAGCATCGCCATCACTTCGAACTTGTCGGTCACCGGCATCATCCAGGCGAACAACACGCTCGTCCAGAGTTCCGAGTGTTTCATCCCGGGCACGGTCCCGGTGACCGACCGGGGTTGGTCGTAAAACGCCGGGTGCGGGATGACGGCGGTCGTCAGTCCATCACTGTCGCCGGTGCGCCCTGAGACGCTGAGTGCCACGGCCATATTGCTCCAGACCCGAACGCCACCGGTCACGTCCCAGATGGCCGGGCCCTTGACCTCGCGGCTGGTCGCCACCGTCGCAGTTTCGTCATACAACGGGAAAGACACGGTGCTGGCCACCTCTTTCTTGCCCGTCTGCAAGCCTCCGCTCACGTTGAGAAACACCCGATCGGTCCACTGGAGCATCTGGGCCTGAGCGTCAGCTCCCCCCAGGAGCATAGCGCTGAAAACAATTCCTACCACTACTCTCTTCATCATTTCGATCCTTTGGTCGGGTCCGCAATCAATTTCACTTGCGTGTTAACTGCGATATCATACAACGCACGTCGATAGTAATGGCTGGCGCGTGAGCCCAGTACCGCAAACACTCGTTGGAGAAATTCTCAGCATGCGTACGACTCCTGCATTCGCTCTCGTGTCCGGCGCCCTCATCCTGGCGGTCGCTGTGGCCTGCAGTCAGCCCGGCACCTCGTCGACTCCCTCACCGACCGCGCCGGCGTCCGACGATCTGGGCCCTGGCGGCTCCACGCTGAAAGTGCCTGCGCCAACACTACAGTCGCCGGCCAATAACGCGCAGGTGACGACCACGACGAACATCTCGCTGGTCTCGGGCAACGTGGCTGGCACCAACATCACCTTCCCGATCACGCTCGAGTATGAGGTGCGCACGGCGGCGGGCACCCTCCTCGCGAATCCGAGGGTTCCACAGGCGAGCGGCAGTTCGACTGTCTGGGTGCTGCCGAATCAGCTCGACACCAGCGCCCTGTATACCTGGCGCGTCCGCGCAACCTACAGCGGCGCGTTTGGCCCATGGTCGGCCACCTTCACCTTCAAGGCCCCCGACATTCCGCCCTCCTACATCCGCGGCAACGAAATCTTCGACTCGCTGACCGACGGCAAGACGGTGGGCACCGTATTTGGGAGCGTCCAGTGGCTGCCGGGCGTCGGCGTCAAGATGCTCGGCCAAGGCAGCCGCATCTCGTACACGTTGCCGGTCACCCTTCAGGAAGGCACCTTCTCGATGATGGTGAAAGGGGTTGACGAGTCAAACCCTGGCGACAAGTCGAAGATCATGTCCATGCAGGAAAACGGCGGCGACATCACAGCCAACGACTACCGCATGACCGCAGAACTCCGCGGCCGTATCTACGTCACGCCAGGCGCCGTCCAGGCCCGCATCATCACCGGTGACGCCGGTGACGAGGAACACATCCACGACACGCCGCGCCTCGTGGTGGACTTCAACGACGAAGACTGGTTCCTGTGGCGCGTCACCTGGCGCACTGACCTCTTCACGCTGGAAGTCAGGCGCGGTGGGCCCAACGGCCAGGTCATGTACAGCTCCACGCGGGGCACCAGTACGCGCGCGTATCGCCCCATCCCGCACGTTATTCACATCGGCGCCCCCATCGGTCGTGCCGGCGCCATCGACGCAACCGCTGCCGGGATGATTGTCAAAAACCTGTGGGTGTCGCCGCTTCAGACGCGCCCATCGTTCCCGTTCCCCGACGTGCTCGCGAGCCCATCCGTCCGCCGCTAGTTCAATCGGGTTCGTTCGACACGAAGGGCGGACGGTTCGGTCGCCCTTCGTGTATTCAAGCCCTTCTCTTGACTCACCGCACTGTTGGTGGAACGATCGATGCGCCCATGATTCAAACCGTCAGCCGCGGCCTGTTCCTCATGGTCGGCGTTGGCGTACTGCTCTCAACGTGGGCGATGCTCCCATCGTTCATCGACCTGCCGCTCTATTTCCTCATCGCCGGAATGTTCACTCTGCCTGGCTGGCCTTTGGCGCGGTGGATCGGCGGAAGTGACTCCGACCGGCTGACTCGCGTCGTCCTTGCCTTGCCGGTGGGATACGCCGCAGGAGCGATCGGATGCGCCACGGTCCGATTCGTGGGCCTCTCATCACCGTTCGCGGTGCTCTCTACAAGCGTGAGCCTCGCTGCCCTGCTGGCATTCGCATTCAGGAGGTCACAGCCTGGCGTCATTAGACTCGTCCAGCTTGACGGACGCGATCGCGTGGCCCTTGGCGTATTGTGGTTGCTGGCGCTGGGCGTAGTCGGCCCCGTATTCGCGCTGGTCGGAAACACGACGACGCTCGGCCTGGCGTATCGTGCGTACTTCAATGCAGACCTGTTCGTTCACATGACCGTCGTGGCCGAGTTTGCCAAGGGCACAGTGCCGCTGGCCAATCCCTTCTCGCCGCTCGAAGCGCTCCCCTACTACTGGACATACTTCACGCTACCCGGCGTGTTCTCCCAACTGCGATCAACGCTCCCGGTGGACCCTGCCATCATGCTGACCGACACGGCCATGGCGATGGTATTCATCAGCGTGGGATATCTCGCCGTGCGAAACTTTGGCGCGTCGGCACTGGCCAGCGCGATTTCGTGGTCCACAATTCTGCTCGCCTCAAGCTTCGAAGGCGCGTATTTTCTGTGGGACCAAATCGCTACGGGCAAGCCGATCGCGGAATTCCGTACGTGGAATATTGACGCGATCACGCGCTGGGTCTGGAATCTGCCTGGTGTCGATGGGTTTCAGCGCGCCATGTGGTGGACACCTCAGCACTTGATGGCATTGACGCTCGTGTTCATCCTGCTGCTCGTGATCGCGCACGCCCGGCGAGCTAACACGGTGGCCCCCTCGATACTGGAGGGCCTGCTACTGGGCGCCATGCTCGCGATCAGCAGCTTCAATGGAACGCTTCTCGTGGGGTCGTATGCAGTTGCGCAAGTGGCCCTGCTAGCTGCCGACCGCGGCCGCGGCTTCGGAGCATGGTTTGCCTCCCGCGCCATCGCCGCCACACTCGTTGTGCTGTTCCTTGGCCTGACCCTGGGCTTGGGCATGGTGCAGTCCACGCCGAATGCGTTTCTCATCGGGTGGAACCGCTTCTTCCTGCGCGGTCCGTGGACGTTTGTGCTGCTCAGTTTTGGGCCGGCGCTGTTTCTAGCGCCGCTTGGCCTGCGCGCAGCATTTCGCGCCTCTAGACGGCTCGTGATCACATTAGCGTCAATTCTCGCCGTCATCACCGTGGTCTTTCTCTTCGTCGATCTTCGCGGCCACGAAAACACCCAGGTGACGTTTCGCACGGGTCACTTGATGTATCTGTGCCTGGGAATCTTCCTCGCATTTGCCGTCGACAGCTGGCGCGCCGCGGGCCGATGGCGCTCTGTCGCCCTTTCCACCACGCTGCTACTTTGCGCGGCTGTGGCACTGCCCACGGTGGCCCTCGATTGGTACAACGCTCGCGACATTGCGAACATCGAAAACAGTCCCGGCAATTTTCCCTGGACCGTCCACATCAGTCCTGACGATGATGCGGCCGCGCAGTACCTTCATGCGACGCTTCCCGCCCTGGCCACCGTCCAGACCGACGCCCTCCCACGCGATCGGAACACGTGGGCATTCGTGACGGCCTTCGTGAGGCGGCGGATGGCCGTCGGCAATGGCCTCTTCACGCTGAACCCGGCGCGGTATCAACCGGCGATGGCACGCGTCCACGAGGCCTATCAAAGCCCGTCAGCAGAAGCCGCCCAGTCGGCATTTGTCGAACTCGGCGTGGACTACGTTTATGTGGGTGACGTGGAGCGGAAGGTCAACGGATCGTCAGTGCAGAAGTTTGCGGAGCACCCGCGGCTGTTCCAGCCGGTCTACTGGCGCGGAAGCGTCGCAGTCTTCAGGGTCGTCAAGTAGCGCCTCACCCGAATTGGGTTACGCCTGCTTGCGCGCAATAACCAGGGTCTGGCCAATCCAGTACGGCACGTGGAGATTCCCCAGTCCAAGTCCCGAGACCACCTTGCCGGAGACGCGCGCCAACGGCCCCGCCACCGGTTCCCCTCGTTTAATCACGTAACCCAGTTCCAGCCACTGCACGTGCGGCTTGACGCGCACCACGTCGAAGCCAACACGCTGAAGCAGCTGCGCCAACGTCTGCCGGGTGAAATAGTACAGGTGGGTGCTGAGCAGCATCAGCCAGTGCCGACCCATCAGCCGGGCGATCCAACTGCCGATGTCGGGGACATTGACGATGAGGAAGCCGCCGGGTTTCAGGACGCGCTGGCACTCACGGAGGAACCCCTGGGGATCGTGGGTGTGCTCAAGCACGTCCCAGACAGTGACCACATCAAACGCGGCGTCCGCATACCGGCCATCAGCGAGCGTGCCCGGCTTGATGTCGAGGCCGTACGTACGCTTCCCCCATTCACCCAACCAGGTGTTCGGCTCACAGCCGGAGACCGTCCATCCCCGCGCCTTCGCGACGTGGAGAAATGACCCGGCGGCCGTTCCCACATCGAACAGGTGGCCGCGCTGCGGGGCGAATTGCTCGATCATGTTTAGTGCTTTGTCGAACGTGCGCTCCCTGGCCGGAGCCTGCGACACAAACGTTTCGTCCGTGCCGTCGCGGTAGCCGCTCAGGATGACCTCCGCGCGCAGACGGGGATTGACGAACTGGAGACCACACGTCAGGCACTCCACCAGTGGGTCGTGCAGGGCCTCATCACTCGAACTCTTGAATCGCACCTCGAGTTCGGCCTCCGAGCGCTCGCGCCCGGGCCGCACCGTCCGGAGATTCGTCCCTCCGCACAGATTGCAGGGCACAGACTCGTACAACCCCGTGACGCTATCCGTCGAACTCTCGCTATGCACAGTCACTCCCTGCACTCGTGTTCCTACGCCCGGTCCACGGGCCGTTTGGCTCCCGGCGCTCGCCCCAGCCGCCGAATCACAATCTCCCACACTGCCCGGAACCCCTCGAGCACTGAGGTGCGTTTGACGCGTTTCGGAGAAATGGGGAAGAACCGCACTGGGATCTCGAGAACCTCCGGCCGATCGCGCAACAGCGACGCCAGCAACTGGTGGTTCGCGAGTTTGAAAGCCGGATCGACACTCAATCCCCAGAGGTACTTCGCCCGAACGGCCCTCGCCCCTGAAAGGGTATCGCTGATGTATCGACCGAACAATACGAGGTACAGCGCGCTCAACAGGTGACTGCCGAGATGGCTAATTATCTTCAGCCACCAATTGTGGCGGTACCGAAGCGCCATGGCTTCTTCGACGTCTCTGATCGACAGGCGCCGGCTGCCCCAGACCGCATCGAGACGGACAAACGCGAGTTGCGAAGCGAGCGCGACGATATCTTCGCCGCGATACATCCCGGACGACTCGAACAGGATGACGTATTCAAACTCCCCGCCGCGCAAGATATCAAGCACCTGCGACTGTGCGACGAACCGCACGGCAAACGGCAACGACGCCGCGAGCCCGGCATCCACCGCGTGCGCGGTGTGCACCACCGTGACCCGGAGCGGCAGGTCGCCGATCCCACCCCGGACCATTTCGAGCAGTGTCTGGAGCAGTTTGTTCGGCGAATCTGCGTCGTGCAGGTACACAGCGACGGTGGGCTCGCGATCCGATCCAAGGAGCGACGCCACAAACGGCTTGAGCAGCTTCTCGGCGTCGTGATGGCCAGTGACGCCATCTTCGTAGTTGCCAATCCGCACGAGCCTTGGGTCTTCAAGCGCCTCAACCGCGCCAAGCGGCACATACGGCACCGGTGACTCACGGCCAGGATCGTTGAGCAGGTAGTGGGTGATCAGGCACGGAGTTGGCACTGTGGCCCGGCCCTTCTCACACAGGTAGTACAGGGCCCGGTTGATGATGTCGACCGCGCTGGCGCCCGTGATCTCGACGTCTTGATAAAGATTGGTGATGAGGAGCTTGATGGCCGTGAGGTTCCCGGCAATCGCCGCGCTCAGTCCCGGTGTGAGGTACGAGGGAAACAGACTTGAATGCTGGGTGCCCGGCGCATAGATGATCAGGTCGGCGTCCTGCAGCGCGTCCACCACGGCGGGGTTCACGCGCATCGGCACCGATCGGCTTTCCAGGAACTGACCGCGCTCGGCAGGACTAAGCGTGGCTACGTGGGCCTGCTCGGCAGAGTCGAGCGGACAGTCGATCAAGTAGATCTCGGCGATGCGGTTCTGGCGCTTCGCATCTACCACGTCCTCTTCGCTCGCCAGCAACCGTCCGGCGGTATCCACCGCCACCAGATAGGCGTTCGTGCCATCAGTGACATTCTCAACCAGCCCCGCAGGAAGTTGTAGCAGTGAGCAATAATCGGCCACCGCACGATTGAAGTTGTGCCCCGCCAACAGGAACGCTCCTGCGAATACGAGGTTGCCAAGGCTGCAGTCGGAGAACTCGAACGGACGCCCGGTGCGATCGAGTTCCTGCTCAAATGCCTCAAGATACCGCGACACGGCGACCGTCCACGGGTGCTCGCCGCGCTTGGCCACACCGATTGCGGCGTGCGCCCACTGCGCATCGCAGCCCACGGGGAGCCGGCCATCCAACAGCGCCACAAGCTCTGCTGGGGCCGTTGAGAGCTCCGTGGCGAGCCTCGAGGCGTTTTTCCGGAAGTCTGATGGCCCGAGGCTGTCGCCCAGGAAGCGCCGCACCTCCCCTGTCGACGCCCCATCGTCATAGCCGTTGATCGCCACGGTGAGGTCGATGGCCTGATGATGGGTTAGCTGACGCGCCAGGGCCCCCGACCCTCGACCACCCGAGAACAGGACCACCCTCAAACGGGACCGGCGACGAAACACACTTGGGCGGATGAGCGTCATGCAGTCAACGCGTTGCCATGTTACCCGAGTTGCCCGGCCCTCCACCGCGGTTTATGATTACAGGGTCCCATGTCCACCGAGACATTTCGCCTTCGCTATCTCGCCAAGTCTATCGCCGGCGTGCCGCGCGACCTCATACAGACGGCAGTGGCGGCAGTGCGTGCCATCAAGCCCACCGTGTTCATCTACAACTGCACGTGGGTGTGTGATGCCCAGTGTGAGATGTGCAACAACTGGAAATGGGGCAACCGCAAGGAAGACATGACGCTCGCGCAGATGGACGGCGTCATGGACAGCCCCTTCTGGGGCGACGTCGAAAACCTGAACATCTCGGGTGGTGAGCCGACAACGAGAAACGACCTACCGGAGCTGGTGGAGATGTTTTACCGCCGGCTCCCCCGCATGCGCAAGGTGGGCATCAACACCACGGGCCTGACACCGCAGCGCGCCATTCCGATGCTCACGCGCATCGTGGACTTCTGCGGCGAGAAGAATCTGCTGGTCAGCATCCGCGTGTCTATCGACGGCGTCGGCGACATGCACGATCAGGTCCGCAACGTGAAGCGGGGATTCGACAAGGCCAACAAGACCATCGAGGCCATGCAGGCGCTTGCCGCGCGTTCGCCACACTTCCAGTTCGGCATTGCGTCCACCATCTTCGCGCAGAATCTGGACGACGCGAGGAACATCCGGGAGTGGGCACGTTCGAAGAACCTCGACATCGTGTTCAACATGCTGCGGTTTACCGACAATATGCTGCACAATGCCGAACTCGAAACCACGATCGGATTCGGATCGCGCGAAGAAGCATTCATGCGAGAGTTTTTCCTGGATCAGGTGGCGGGCGAGTCTATCCTGAGCGGACAGTCTTTCATGTATTTGCATTACGCAGACATGATCTCCAACGGGTACCACCGCACCATGCCATGCCCGTTCCAGCGCCAGGGGTTGCTGCTCAACCCGAACGGCGAGTTGTTCTACTGCGAGAACTCGGAAAAGCTGGGCAACGTGCTCGATACGCCGGCCGGCAACTTGTACTTCGGCGCGAACCAGCTTGAAGGGCGCGAGACGCTCAAACGTGAGACCTGCCCCACCTGCCTGAGTCCGTGCCAGGTCAACGTCGGCGCCATGAAGCAGGTGGTGCCGTACGTGAAGTTCCTGCGGCGAGCGTACAAGGTCAAGCACGACCCGTCCCGTCACCTGAAGACACTTCCCGATCCCGTGCGATGATAAACTCGCTAGGTTCTCCGGCAGACGCTGGCCAACAGTCACACCCCTTGTCGGAGGATGAGTAATGAGAGTGCAGAACTTCCTGATGGTGGCCATCGTGGCGAGCGTCGGCGCGATGGTCGCCTGCAGCGAGAGCGGTCCCCGTTCGGTCACCCTGAGTGATTCCCCCACTTCACCTGGTTCGGTACAATTGACCGCACCGACTCCAGAGTCGCCCGTCAACGACGCTCAGATTGACACCGTGCGCCCAACGTTGACGGTACGCAACGGCACCTCGAGCAGCGCCGGCGCGCGGACCTACGAGTTCCAGATTTCCGACCGCACTGATTTCCTCACCACCCTCGCCGCGAAGTCGGGAGTCGCCGAGAGCGCGCTCGGCACCACCAGTTACACTGCCGAATCAGACTTTGCGCCATCTACGCGGATGTATTGGCGCGCACGAATGAGTCAGGGAGGGGCCACGTCGGCTTGGTCATCCACTGCGCAGTTCAGGACCAAGGTGGCAGGGTTCAACCGGCCGGGAGAACTTTACGATCCCCTGACAGGCGGCGATACGATTGGCACACGCGTCGGCTCCACCACGTTCATGGGCACACGAGGCATTCGCGTGGACGATGTCACGTCGTTTGTCCGCTATCAACTGGCGCTTACGTTAGCCTCGGGTGTGATCTCTGTTGAGGTCGAGGGCCTGGCGCCGAACAAGCCCAGCGAAAAAGCCCGCATCTTCTCGATGATGGATGGCACAGGCAGGCTGTTCGACAGCAAGTACTTGTTCAACGTTCAGTACCGCGGCATCCCAGGCAACCCCGACAACGCCATCTCATACAAGCTGCTCATGGGCGACTCTTCCCTGAAATACGAGCCCGACTTCGCCGCTCGCTCCGCCGGCGTGCGTTCACTCAATCCGAATACGACGTATCTTTGGACCGCCACGTGGGGCTCGACGTTCCGTCTCACCGTGCGGGAAGGCGGCGCGACTGGCCCGATCATTTACGATCGGTCCGAGGCCACACAGGGGACCTACAACCCGTTTTCTCACACGGTCTACCTCGGCGCAAACGATGCGAATATCGAGTCGGGCTCATTCGCCGGTGCCATCTACCGCAACCTCTGGGTGGGCAGCGGGCCCAGGCCAGCGTCACTCGGCTCGGCGCTTTCAAACCGCTGAGGCCGGCTCACTACTTGAGGTGACACGCGTTCTCTTGGTTCCGGCGGCAGGACTGGGTTCCCGGCTGGGCTCAGTCCTGCCCAAGGTCCTGACCCCGGTGGCCGGTCGCGCCATGATTGATCACATCCTCGACCGTTACCGGCACGTGGCGGACGCAACCGTGGTTGTGGTGCATCCCGCAAGCCATACCGCGGTCGCCCGCCACTTGGAGGGCTGCGCGCCGCCAGTGGCGTTTGCCGAACAGCCCGCGCCAACCGGCATGCTCGACGCGATCGTCGCTGCAGCGAGCGCCGTGCTCCACTTCAGGCCGGCCCGCGTCTGGATCACGTGGTGCGATCAGATCGGCATTTCCTCTGAGACGGTGAGTCGGTTGACGGCGATCGAGGCAGCCTCACCAGACCTCGCGGCCATCGTGCCTGTGGTCACTCAACACACGCCCTACATCCATTTCGAGCGTGACACAGACGGCCGACTGATGACCGTGCGGCAGCGCCGCGAAGGCGACAGCATGCCAGACACCGGCACGAGTGACTCCGGCCTGTTTTCTCTCTCGCGTGACGCCTTTGAGCATCTGCTCCCCGCATACGCGCGAGCCGCCGAACGAGGCGCAGCAACCGGCGAGCATAACTTCCTCCCCTTCCTTCCGTGGCTTGCGGCGCGAGCGACGGTGACGACGTTCGAGATTGCTGTCGAAGAGGCGCAAGGCATCAATACACCTGAGGATCTGGCCGCCTTCGATTCGAGGCTTCGGTCGGCGTCCGGGAGCCCGCAATGACGACGAGTCCGCGGGTGTCCGTGGTGATCCCGGCGTACAACGAAGACCGATTCATCGGGCAACTGCTCGCGCAGATTCAGTCGGTGGACCTGTCGGCACTGAACGTGACGCTCGAACTTATCGTGGTGGACGATGGGTCCAAGGACCGAACGGCCGAGGTGGTCGCAGCCATCCCGGGCGTCACGCTCCTGCGTAAGCCGAACGGCGGAAAAGGCAGCGCGGTGCGCGCTGGTATTGGTGCGGCCACCGGCGACTACGTGCTGATTCAGGACGCGGATCTTGAATACGACCCGCGCGACTACGTGCCGATGTTCACCGCGGCTTTTCGCGAGGGCGCAACCGTGGTCTACGGCAGTCGCTACATGGCGCATCGCCGCCCCTATCCCCAACAGGGCCTGACGGCCTACCTCGGCGGCACCAGCCTCAGCCTGGTCTGCTGGGCGTTTACCGGGCGATATCTGACGGACACAGTCACGGCTCTTAAACTGTTCCCGAGGCCCCTGCTCAACGAGCTGGCGCTTGTCACGTCGGGCTTCGAACTCGACCACGAGATCAGCGCGAAGGTGTTGGCGCGCGGCCACGCCATCGTGGAGGTGCCGATCCGGTACTATCCCCGCAGTCGCGCCGACGGCAAGAAGATCGGCATGCGCGACTGGTTCGTCGCCGTGCGCACGTTCGCGCGTTGGAGACGCGAACAGCCCCGGGCTTGAGGACCAGCCCGGGCTACGTGCCAACCCGAGCTAGGTAGCAGACTGAGACTCTTCGTCGTAGCTCGGGCTGGTCCTCAAGCCCCAGAACACACCCTACTTGAGCATCCGCCCGCGGGCCTTCATGCGGTTGCGTTTGATTGTAGCGATGCCGCCATCACCCGCCAGATCATCGTCGAACCCGCTGGCGCAGAGCCACCATCGCTGAGTTTCGTACACGGCTGTCAGTGGAAAATTACCGCTGGTCGTGCCGACCCGACCGGTGGAGCGGTAGAGATCCATGAACCACGCGTCATTGTCGACTCTGGCCGCATCCGGCCCGGAGAACACGACCTGCTGTCCGTTCATCCGCCGATCAAGTACTACATAGTCACGGCGGTGGTTGATCAGGTCCTGCAGTTCATCGGCCCTGCCCTGCTTGCAGGGACCGTTTTCACTGAAATCGACCAGGCAGCTCACGGGTGGGATACTCGAATTCCCAAACAGATCCATGAGGAAGCGGCGGCTGATTTCTTTCAACTCAGCCACGGAGTCGTGTACGCGAAACGGCGCGGCCTGACCAACGACCTTGAAATCACCCAGCTTGCGCGACTCGGTCACCGTCAGCGTGACCAAAACGTCCAGGCCCTTCTGAATCCCCGGTGCCATACGAAACGTCGCAGTGGCCCCGTTTCCGCTGATGCTCCCGACGTTCGCCGCCCAGGCGTAGGACAATTCCGCCAGCGGCGTCTCGGCCCGCACCACGGCAACAATCGGAATGTCGACACCAGACTCGCGCCGGCTGGTCGGCCCCGAAATCGACACGATGACCGGGGGCGTCTGCACCCCGCCGCTACCGAGCGGGAGCGTCACTCTCCGCGGTGCGGTGGGACTGTCGCCGCAACCGGCTATTGCGAGCGACATCGCTATCCACACCAGCCCCCGTGGCCTCATACTTTAGAATCGCCGTCCCATCCCGATGCTGATGCTTCGGACCTCGGTCTCGTGGCCAGGGGTGTTGATCCGAGTCAAGCGCGCACCGAGATCGAGGTACCACTTGTCTCCGAACACCAGGCCGGCGCCGGCGCCATAGGCCAGGTGATTACCCGGCCCAAGCAGATCCCGCCCGAGCGTCACACCGAACTGGCTGACACTGGTCGTGACATCCAGGGCATTAAGAATAAACGTCGGCCGGTATTCCACGCGCCCCATGCCAACGTTGACCATGACGTAGGGGCGCACTGCCACTTTGGTTTCGTGGATGTACCGCAGGCCGGCGGTCGCCACCCAGGCTGGCGCGTCAATGCTGCCGCTGGCCGGCTTCCCTTGCGTCTGCTGAAGATACCCGGCAAAGGCATTCACTTCATCGACGCGGTTTGAGGTGACCACGTCCCACATGTGCGTGGCGCCCACTAGCACCTGGACATTCCTGCGCAACCGGATGCCAAACTCGCCCCCGGCAACTGCCGCGCCGTAATCAACTACCTGGATACCCGACAATGCGCCCAGGTACCATCTACTCGTTGTGTCAGCCTGGCGCAGAGTCGGCGCCGTCGTCTGAGCCGGGGAGGGCGCTGGCACCGTCTGTGCCTGCGCGGCTCCGGCCAGCGTCAGCACGGTCATTCCCACAAGTCCTGCAACACACTTCATCGGATTTCTGTCCCTTTCAGACACTTCGTGTAGACCGGGGCTAAGTCATTCCGGCCGGGTCGGCATCTTCGATCACTTGTCGAACCACGTAGATCGGTTTTCCCTGCGACTCGTGGTACGTGCGCGCCTGCAACTCCGCGAGCAGGCCGATCGTCAGTAACTGCACGCCTGTGAACACGAGCAAGATGCCGAACATCAAGAGCGGCCGATCGCCAATGCCCTGTTGGGCAAAAAACTTCACATAGGCCAAATACGTCAGAATCAGGCCGCCGGCTCCACCCATGAGTACGCCGAGAAGCCCGAACATCTGGAGCGGGCGCGTCGAATAACTCAGCAAGAACTTCACCGTCACCAGGTCAAGTACGACCCGCACCGTTCGCGAAATGCCGTACTTGGTTCGGCCAAACTGGCGGGCCCGGTGGTTCACCACGTGTTCCGCAATGCGAACGCCCATCTCGCTGGCGAGCGCGGGCAGGAAGCGGTGCATCTCACCATACAACTTCAGCGGTTTGACCACCTCGGCACGGAAGACCTTCAACGAACATCCGTAGTCGTTGAGCTTGACGCCCGTGGCCCAGGAAATGAGCCTGTTGGCCAGAATCGACGGCAGGCGTCGATTGATAAACGTATCCTTCCGATCCTTCCGCCAGCCGCACACGATATCGAACTCGCCCGCCTCGAGGCGCGCCACCATCGCCGGCACGTCACGCGGGTCGTTCTGCAGGTCGCCGTCGGCCGTCGCAATCAGCCGACCGCGCGCGTAGGCGAACCCCGCGGCGAACGCCGCGGTCTGCCCGAAATTCCGGCGGAACTGTATAACGCGCAGCCGGGGGTCGGCCCTCTGCAGGCGCCGGAGGATCTCGAACGATCCATCAGTACTGCCATCGTCGACCAAGATCACCTCAAACGAACGGTCCCAGGCGCCGAGCGTCCCGGTGAATTCGCGGCACAACGCCTCGAGGTTTTCGGCCTCGTTATAAACGGGGATGACGACCGACAGGTCCACGCCATTCATCTTATGCTGCCCGGCGGCGTCCGGAACGCTGCCGCCACACGAAGGCCATCGTGCCCGCGACCAGGCAGCCGGCCAGCACCCACCAGCCGAAGGCCGCCATATTGTCTTTCACCAGTTGGGCCACCGCCTCGCCATACACCCGCGCGAGCCAGGCCTCGATGCCGTACCTGAGCCCTCGACCAATGACGACCGAGAGGGCGAAGACACCGGGGCCGAGCCCGCCAACCCCAGCCAGCAGGAGGAAGACCTTGTAGGGCGCCGGGGGAGGCAACATCGCCACAACCACAATCGCCCACATGCCGTATCGCGAGAATACCGCCCGGACCCTGGCGACCTTCTCGGGCTTGAAGCGCCGTGACAGGAAGGCCTCGCCGCCTCGCCGGCCAAACTCGTAAATCACCATGGACCCGACGACCGAGCCCAGGGTGGTCATGAACGCGTAGTACGCCCACCGATCCGGATGTTCAATGGTCTGCCAGATGATGAGCACGTCGCTCGCGTTCGGCATCGAAATGAACGAACAGTCCACGGCCGCGAGGATGAACATTCCCACGCCGCCGAAGCGTTCGACAATCGGCTCCAGCCAGGCGACAAACTGATCCATGTGGGTCGGGATTCGGGCGGGAAGCTACAATGACACGCACACGTGCGCGCCACTGCCGTTGACAACCCTATCAGTATAGCTGACGCCGCCAGGGCGCTGTGGATCACCCGGGTGGTGACGTTGTGTGCCGCCGTGGCGGGAGTCGCGGCTGCCCTCTACTACGCGCACCTCGATCTGACGCTGAGCCACTACGACGCCCGCGGACACCTGGTGGTGGCGCGGCGCACGATTGACGGGCTCACGCCAGGCTGGCGGCAGATTGGCGCGGTCTGGCTGCCTCTGCCGCACCTACTCAACGCCCTGCCCGTGCAGTGGGACTGGAGCTATCGCACCGGTTGGTCAGGCGTGGTCCTGTCAATAGGCTTCCTGTCGGCCGGGCTGGGCGCCCTTGCAGGCTGGCTGTGG
>SYFT01000028.1 GCA_005799825.1 Acidobacteriota bacterium
CTCAAAGTCCGGCGCGGGATCTCCTACAAGCGGGCCGGCAACCGCCGTGGGCAGGCTGGAAGTTTCACCACCCGAAGTGGCCGCCGTGCGCAACCGATTGAACCGGTCGACGCCCACCAGCGCAGCCGCCATCAGCAATCCCAAAACAAAACCGCCAGCCAGCAGCGCGCGTAATCGTCGCGCGAACGAGCGCGAACAGTTCCAAGAAGGACGCGTGCAACAGGAGCACATCGCTCAGCGGCGCCGAGCCGCCTTCCAGATAGCTGACGTGTGAGCCCTCGTCCGCAATAATCAGAGTGCGCTCAAACTGCCCCGTGTTCTTCGCGTTGATGCGGAAGTACGTGGAGAGTTCCATCGGGCACTTCACGCCCTTAGGGATGTAGACGAACGACCCGTCGCTGAAGACCGCGGAGTTGAGCGTCGCAAAGAAGTTGTCGGTGTAGGGCACGACTGAGCCGAGGTACTGCTTCACCAGGTTAGGGTGATCCTTCACGGCCTCAGAGAATGAGCAGAAGATGACGCCCATCTCCCCAAGCTTCGCGCGGAAGGTGGTGGCCACCGAGACGCTGTCGAACACGGCGTCCACAGCGACGTTCGCGAGCATCTTCTGCTCTTCGATCGGAATGCCCAATTTTTCGAAAGTCCGGCGCACGTCGGGATCAAGTTCATCCAGGCTGGCCAGCTGCGGCTTGGCTTTGGGCGCCGAGTAATAGCTGATGCCGTAGTAGTCGATGGGCTCGATGTGCAGGTTGTGCCACGTTGGCTCGGTCATCTTCTGCCAGGCGCGGAACGACTTCAGGCGGAACTCGAGCATCCACGCCGGCTCAGCCTTCTTCGCCGAAATGGCGCGGACGACATCCTCGTTCAGGCCGGGGGGGAACGTATCAGATTCGAGAATCGTCTCGAAGCCGTACTTGTACTCGCGGGTCGCGAGTTGTTCGATGGTCTCTTCTTGTGTGGACATAACTCTCTCAAAGACTCAGCGTGAAACCCTCACGGGGCTTCACGCGACTGTGAAGGAACTCCCACAGCCGCAGGTCTGTTTGGCATTCGGGTTCTGAAACACAAAACCGCGACTGACCAGACTCGCGTCGTAGTCGAGCGTGGTGCCGTCGAGCAGGCGATGGCTGCGTGGATCCACCCACACCTTCACGCCGTCGGGACCGTCGAATACCAGATCATCCGGCTTCGGCGCAGCTTCCCACTCAAACACATACTCGAAGCCGGAACAGCCGCCCGCCTTGATGCCAACGCGCAGGCCCTGCGCTGCGTCGTGTTTCGCGAGCAGCTTGTGCATCTGCGTGGCGGCGATTTGGGTCACGGCAATCATGGTCGTTTCACCATCTGCAGCGGCAGCACGCCCGCCGGAAGAGGCAGCGGCGCCGGCATTTCCATCGCCAGTTCGGCGACCGACGTGGCGCCCAGTGCGGCAATGATGCGGTCCTTGATGCGCCACAGCGGATCGCGGATGTTGCACTTCGAGTACTGGTCGCAGCTGTGGTCGTCTTCCGAACACGCCGTGACCATGAGCGGGCCGTCCACGGCCTGAATGACGTCGGCCACCGACATCGCCGAGGCGGCGCGGGCCAGGGCGTATCCACCGCGAATACCCTGCTGCGATTCAAGAAGACGGCCCCGCACGAGCTTCTGGAGCACCTTGGCCAGCAATTCAGGCGGGATATCGTAGGTTTCCGCTAATTCCCTCGCCGAAACCGCTCCCCGATCGGCATTGGCGGCGAGGTGTCTCACCGCCAGAAGCGCGTAGTCCGTCTTTTTTGAGAGCCGTAACATCGCGAGGCCTCTTACTGAGAGGGTCGGAGATATCCGACCGAACTAGTCCATCTTAGAAGTACCAGCGGGTTGTTGCAAGCAGGCGCTACAAATACCCGGCCATTCGCCACGCGTGAATGCCCCCGGCGAGGTTCACCGCCTCGAAGCCCTTCTGCCTGAGGGCGGCGGTCACCCGGGCACTTCGGCCCCCTGACTGACACTGCACCACCACCGTGCGGTCCCTGGGCAGAAGCTCGAGTTGCTGCATGACGGTGCCCATCGGAATGAGGACGGCGCCTTCGATGTGGGCCGACGCGTGTTCGAAACGCTCCCGCACGTCGAGCAGCATGTGCGGGTGGCCCGATTCGCGCCACTGGTGCAGTTCGTCAACGGTCATTTCGTCTTTCATGGCGGCAGTCTCCGATGGCTGACACGTCTGACCGTAGGCGACCAGCGTGCGAATGGTTGAGGCATCGCCACACACCGGACACTCCGGGTCGCGTGGCAGGGTAATGGTGCGGAATGTCATGCGCAGCGCGTCGTACAAGAGCAACCGTCCGGCCAGCGACTCGCCCATCCCAGTGACGAGCTTGATGGCCTCAGTGGCCTGCACCGTGCCGATAATGCCCGGCAGCACGCCCAGCACGCCGGCCTCGGCACAATTCGGAATCAGGCCATCCGGAGGTGGCTCCGGGTGCAGGCAGCGGTAACAGGGACCGCCCGGCGCCGCGAACACGGCGGCCTGCCCTTCGAACCTGAAAACACTACCGTAGACGTTTGGCGTGCCACTCATGACACACGCGTCGTTGACCAGGTAACGGGTCGGAAAGTTGTCCGTGCCGTCCAGCACGACGTCGTACGCGTCCACCAGCGCGCGCGCGTTCGGCACGCCGAACGGAACTTCGTGCAGCTCGAGGACGACGTCGGGGTTGACCGAACGAATTTTCTCCGCGGCCGAGGCGAGCTTCGCTCGCCCAATGTCTGCAGTGCCATGGATGATCTGCCGGTGCAGGTTGGACTCGTCCACCACGTCGAAGTCCACCAGGCCGAGCGTGCCGACACCCGCCGCGGCCAGATACAACGCCGCCGGTGACCCCAGGCCGCCCAGACCGATGATGAGGACTCGCGCATTGAGCAATCGTTGCTGCCCCTGTCGCCCGAATTCCGGCAGCAACAGGTGCCGCGCATACCGAACCGCGTCAGGCGATGGCATCTACTGATGGTAAGGGGGACGGGTGTGTTTTCCACAGAAACGCCAGAAATGGGGACAAGGAGCAACAACTTCCAGACGGGTATGGCCTAGACGCTCTCTGCAACGTCGGGAAGCATCGCCCGGCTCATCCAGACCGCGGCGCCACAGACTGCCCCAATCGCCCACAGCGGCAGCCGCCAGCAGATGCCCCAGAAGATCCTGGCGATGCCCAGCGCACTCAACACGGCCGGGTCCAGCGACGCCAACCCCAACAGCCACGCGGGATTCTCACGCACGTGCTGCACGAGCAGCAACATGGCGCCGGCGCGTGACAAAGAACCGGGTAATCCGGCCGGAGGACCATCCCGACGCGCGCCGGCTCTCGTCAAGCCAGACCAGGCCGATGCCCATCAACATGAACAAGCCGGGCGCGCGCAGATGTGTGAGCCATCGCGTAAGGAACGCCGTCAGGTCGGCGTACTAGGGCGGCGGGGCCGCCCAGGTCTCGGCCGGATGCACGCGCGCGATGAAAAAGGCCGCGTGATCGATCGCCATCAGGGCCATAATCAGTCCTCGAAGGCGATCAAATGCCGTGACTCGCACTGTGACTGGGGCTGTCACGCGGCCAGCATAAAACAGTTTCATGACCCAGAACCTGCTCTTTCTCGTGGTCGGTGCCGCGCTCGGTGCGGCAACCGTTGCCATCTGGTTCCTCATCGGACGGCAGCGTTTGGCGGCCGATATGGCCCGCCTGGCGGCTGAACTCGACGCCTCGCGACGCTCGGCCGACGAGCAGCGGCAAGCCGCCGCCGAGACCCAATTGCGCCTGCGTGAATCGTTCGCAGCTGTTTCGCAGGATGCCCTGCGTGACAATCGCACGGAATTCGTTCAGCGAGCCGAGGCGCTGCTGCAGCCCATGCGCGAAACCCTCGGCCGAGTGCAGACGCAGGTGGCGTCCGCCGATCGCGAACGCGAAGGTTCCTTCAAAGCGGTCGCCTCGCAACTCAGCGGCCTCGCGGTGTCGCAGGAGCACCTGCGCAAAACCACCGAAGGCCTCTCGCAGGCCCTTCGCTCACCGAACGCTCGGGGCAAGTGGGGCGAGGTGCAACTGCGCCGCGTCGTGGAGATGTCGGGCATGCTCGCCCATTGCGACTTCGAGGAACAACCCCAGGCCACCACCGACTCCGGCGCGCGGTTGGCGCCCGACATGGTCGTCCATCTTCCCGGCGGGGCAAGCATCGTGATCGATTCGAAGGTGCCTATCGACGCGTACCTCCGCGCTTCAAGCGCACGAGACGACGCGGAGCGCGACGTGCAGTTGGACGCCCACGCGCGGCAGGTGCGCGAACACGTGCGGTCGCTGGGCAGCAAGGAGTACTGGGCGCAGTTCCAGCCATCGCCCGAGTTTGTCGTGATGTTCCTGCCAATCGAGCCACTGCTGGCCGCGGCCTTCGAGCGCGACGCCACGCTGCTGGAGTATTCGTCCACCATGCGCGTGGTGCCGGCCACGCCGATGACACTGGTCGCGGTGCTGCGCGCGGTGGCCTACGGGTGGAAGCAGCAGCAACTGGCCGTCAATGCGGAAGAAATTGAGCAACTGGGCCGCGAGCTCTACGACCGTCTGGCCACCATGGTGGACCACCTCGACAAGGTGGGGCGTGGCATCAAGCAGGCTGCCGACAGCTACGACCGGTTCATCGGCTCGCTCGAGCAGAAGGTGCTCCCTGGCGCACGGCGATTCAAGGAACTCGGCGTCAGTTCCACCAAAGAGCTTGAAGCGCCCGATCCCCTGCACCTCTCGGTGCGTCGTGTCCAGAAGGGCGAACTCACTCTGCTCGACCTGGGCAGCGACGAAGACGACGACACGAGCCGGACTCGGCCTATTTGATCTCGACGGTCACCGTCACCTGCGCGCGAATCTCGATGTCCGACGGCGCAATCGGCGTTGGCATCGCGGCATCGGCCTGGCCGGCCCGCGCCATCATGAACGGCTCCTGGAGGAACTTCATCTGGCCGTCAGCGCCCGCCTCTTCGATGCGAAGGGTGCGGCCAACGGACACGCCTGCGCCTGCGGCCATCGCCCTGGCTCGCGCGGTAGCGTCTTCCACCGCCAATCGCAGCGCATCGCGCTGAACTCCAGCGCGATTCCTCAGGTCAAATCGCAGCCCGCCGACTGTGAGCGTTGAAGATGTCGGCAGCGTGAGCCCACCGACCGCATCCAGCACGTCGGCCACCTTCGAGATGTCGTCGATGCGCACCTGGACCTGATTCGACATGATCATCCCCTTGATATGCTGGCGACCATTCGCATACTCGTACTCCGGATGTAATGAGATGCCAATCGTCTGAACGACATCGCCACTCAAGCCCGCCTTCTTCAGTGTGGCCATCACCGATGTCATCGCCGCTGCGCCCAGGCGTCGCGCCTCGGCCCCTCGCGCATCCCGCGTCTCGAGCGACACCATGGCCCAGGCCTGATCGGGCGCCACCTTGATGCGGTGCTCACCGGTGGCCACGACCACGGATGGCGGCGGCGCTGCCGGCTGCGCCAGCACTGGTGCGGCTCCTGTGAGGACGACGGCAAACGACACGGCAAACAACGAACGGCCTGTATTTCGCATGGCGATGGAATCCCCGATACACTTTATGCCTATTGCGTATCGCGCTGGCACTCATCGGGTTTGGCCACGTCGGCCGAAGGTTTGCGCTGCTGTTGCAGGAACTGAAGCCGACGCTCGACGCTCGAGGCATCGAGGTCACCGTGGTGGGGATCGCGACTGGTCGTCACGGCGCCGTGTTCGACAGAGCGGGCCTCGATGCCGTAGCAGCGGCGCAACGGGTGGCCGGCGGCGGCCTGGTTGGGCCAGGCGCGGCATCGTCCACAGCACTTGACCTCATCCACCAGCTTGGTTCCCTCGACGCCGAGGCCCGCGTGATGGTTGAGACGACACCGCTCGACGTGCAGTCTGGAGAGCCGGCCATTTCACATATCCGGGCCGCGTTTGCCGCAGGCGCGCATGTGATCAGCGCGAACAAGGGACCCGTGGCGCATGCCTATCGCGCACTGGCTGCCGAGGCTCGAGCCACCGGACTGCAGTTCCTTTTTGAAGGTGCAGTCATAGACGGCATCCCCATCTTCAACCTCGTGCGAGAGACGATGCCGGGCGTGGTGATCGGCTCGTTTCGCGGCGTCGTAAATAGCACCACCAACCACATTCTCACGGCGATGGAACTCGGCGAAGCCTTCGACACGGCGCTGGCCCGCATGCAGGCCGAAGGCGTTGCAGAAGCCGATGCGTCACTGGACGTGGACGGCTGGGACGCCGCCGCCAAGGTGGCCGCACTGGCCAACGTCTGGATGGATGCCGGCATCATGCCGCGTGATGTGCAGCGCGAAGGGATCTCGGCGGCCGACGCCCCGCGCGTGTTGGCCGCGGTGGCAGAGGGCCGTCGAGTGAAACTGGTGGGCCGAGCTACGCGGACGGACCAGGGCGTGCGTGCGCGCGTGCAGCTGGAGACTCTCGAGGTGAGTGATCCGCTCGGGAGCCTTGAAGGACAGGCGAACGCCCTGGAGATCGACACGGATATCCTAGGACGCGTGGTGATCACGCAACGGGATGGCGGACTGGAGAAGACCGCGTACGCATTGTTTGTGGATTTGATCGCGGTGGCGGAAGCGACGTCGGCCGCGGAAAAGACGTCGGGTGTCTTTTTCGAGGACAGTCGATGAAAAAGACACCCGGCATCTTTTCCAATCCAGGCACCGGACCACTGGCCGGTATCACCATCCTCGATCTCACTCGCGTTTTGTCGGGTCCGTACTGCACGATGCTCGCCGCCGACATGGGCGCGCGCGTCATCAAGATCGAGCATCCGCGTCGCGGCGACGACACACGCACGTGGGGTCCGCCGTTCCTTGAAGGCGAGAGCTCGTATTACCTGAGTGTCAATCGCAACAAGGAAAGCGTGGCGCTCGACTACACCGTGCCAGAGGGCCGCGTCGTGCTTGACGCGCTCATCGCGCGCGCCGACGTCATCGTCGAGAACTTCCGATCCGGCACACTGGATGGTCGTGGCCTTGGTTACGGTGCGGTGTCGGCCAGACATCCCGGGCTGATCTATGTGTCCATCTCAGGCTTTGGGCACACCGGGCCACGCAGAGAAGAAGCGGGCTACGACGCGGTCATCCAGGCCGAAGGCGGACTGATGAGTGTGACCGGCGCACCCGATAGCCCGGCCGTGCGCCTGGGCGTGGCGATTGCCGACATCGCGGCCGGCATGTTTGCGTTCCAGGGCATGCTGCTCGCGATGATCGCGAAGGGCCGCACGGGCAAGGGCCAGCATGTGGACATCAGCCTGCTGGATTCGTGTGCCGCGCTGCTAACCTATCAGGCCGGGCGGTACCTCGCCACCGGCGTGTCACCCAGTCGCCTTGGCAACAAACACGCAGCTATTGCGCCGTACAACACTTTTGCCACTGCCGATGGCGTGCTGGTGCTCGGCGTGGGAAACGACGACCAGTTCCAGCGCTTCTGCCTCGTCGCCGGACTCCCTGAGGTGGCCGCCGATCCCAGATTCGCCACAAACAGCGGCCGAGTCCAACACATCGATGCGCTCGAAGTTATCGTGAATCGTGTGCTGGCAACCGACACAGCCGCGGGGTGGACCACGCGCCTGCGCAACACCGGCGTACCGTGCGGCGCGGTGCGTTCGGTGGGGGAAGCCCTC
This sequence comes from Acidobacteriota bacterium, assembly GCA_005799825.1. Taxonomy (GTDB): domain Bacteria; phylum Acidobacteriota; class Vicinamibacteria; order Vicinamibacterales; family SCN-69-37; genus SYFT01. The sequence goes on from SYFT01000028.1 coordinate 7,691, forward strand.
GAGGATCCCCAGATTCTGGCCCGGGCCATGGTCGAATCCGTCGTCCATCCCACCATCGGTCCCCTGCAAGTGCTTGGCGTGCCGGTCAAGCTGTCGGAAACACCTGGGTCCGTACGGACGCCTCCGCCGCGTCTGGGTGAACACACGGCCGCCGTGCTCGAAGGCGACCTTGGATACTCGCGTGAACGAATTGCCGCCCTAGCCGCATCCGGCGCGATGGGCGTGCTGAGAACGTAGTACGCTCAGGCGCTATGGAAGTCGCCGAACTTCGCCAGCAGATCCTCCGTGAGATTGAACGCGCCCAGCATGCGGCGATTGAACGCCGCCAGAGCGGTGACGCAGCACACGGCGCCTACGCCAAGTTCATCGTCGAGGTCGCCGGGCCGCTGGTGGTGCAGACCGTCCAAATTCTTCGAGCGGAACGTCTGCCATTCCAGGCGCAGACGCCTGCGGATTCGGCGCGGATCGCATCTGAGTCGTCGGCGGATGACTTCATCGAGTTCGTGCTCGACACGAGCGTGCGGCCTCCGCGAGTACTGGGGCGGGCAAGCGCCACAGTTGGACGCCGCAACGTGGTGGTAGAGGAAGTCCCGATTGCGCCGGGCAAGGCGATTGCCGACCTTCAGGCCGCGGACTTGGTGCCGTTCCTCATCCCTGCCATCGGCCGCTTGGCCGCCAAATGAATCGCCATCAGGCCGCCTAACACCGGCACCACGCGCACGTCAGTAAATCCGGCGTCTTCCATGAGACGGGCGTCGCCAGGCGCCCGTTGTCGTCCAACACGCGGTACACCTCGGCCAGAGCAAGCTTCAGGTCCGGGACGTTTCGCAACCCATAACCAGTGGTGATGACATCGACCGACGCGCTGGACAACGGCAGTGCCCTCATGTCGCCAGCCACCCAGCGAATGCCGGCATTCGTCGGCTTGGTGCGCGCGAGGACAAGCATGGCCGGTGTAACGTCGAGGCCGGTGACAGTGGCCCCGCACGCGGCCAACCGCTGCATGAGGTCGCCAGTGCCACAGGCAAGATCCAGCGCCCGTGAACCGCTCGTCGCACCGGTCGCCTCCACCAAGCGCACCTTCCAGCGCTGGTCGAGGCCGAACGAGAGCACCCGGGTAATCAGGTCGTGCCGTGGGGCGATAGTCGCAAAGAGACGCCGGACGTAGCGCCGCTTGTCCTCGGGAGCATCAAACGCGCGCTCCAACCTCACATGGGCATTGTGGCCGATAATGCTGGTCATGCTTCCGTCACAGACGGTGGAGAACTACCTCAAGACCATCCACCTCGCGCAGGCCGCCCAGACCAGTCCAGCGCTGGTCCCCATGGGCCAACTGGCGTCGGCGCTTGGCGTCGTGCCTGGCACCGCGACAACGATGATGAAGGCGCTGGCTGAGTCAGGGCTGGTGCACTACGAGCCGTACATGGGGGTGCGACTGACCGTCGCCGGAGAAAAGCTGGCGTCCCTCGTATTGCGGCGCCACAGGCTGATCGAACTGTTCCTGGTCAAAGTGCTGGGGATGAGCTGGGCCGAAGTGCATGATGAAGCCGAACGCCTCGAACACGCGGTATCCGAGCAGTTGATCGATCGGATCGACGAGATGCTGGGCCGCCCCGAGGTGGACCCGCACGGCGACCCCATTCCAAACGCCGAAGGCACGATCCCGTATCGCGAGTCTGTGGACCTACTGAACGCGCCGCTCGAAACTCCGCTGGTGATTACGCGGGTGATCGATCAGGACGCGGAGTTCCTAAGGTTTGTCGAGCAGCGCGACCTGATGCCGGGTCGGTCTGTGGTGATTGAAGCTCGTGATTCGGCGGCCGACGCCGTCCGGTTGCGGTCAGATGCCGACCGCCACACCACCATCGGTAGCCGCACCGCCTCGAAGGTCCTCGTCCGTTCCACCAAATAAGCTCGTAGCTCAGTTGTTTTGAGTGGTCAAAATCTGTATTATGTGGAATTGAAATGGGGCCATTTCTCATAACTGTCGCGATTGGCGCCATAATGGTGGTGCTGTTTCTGGCCCTGTCCTGGGCCAGTCGCCGGCGGGCGTCGCAGAGCCACCACCGACTTGAAGACGCCCTCAAGCACCTGTTTGACCTAGAATACCGCGGCCGGCACGGGTCGCTCGCATCGCTGACCGGGGCGCTTCGGGTGCGCGACGGTGCGACCCTCGATCTGGTCAAACGGATGCAGACCCAGGGCCTCCTGGTGGCGCGCGGCGCCGAGTTCGACCTCACCCCGCAAGGCGAACGCCTGGCCCTCCAGGTTATTCGCGCGCATCGCCTACTCGAACGCTACTTCGCCGACGAGGCGCGCCTGCCGCTGCCACAGGTGCATGCGGCGGCCGAACGCGGCGAACATCACCTCTCGCCCGACGCCGCCGATCGTCTTTCGGCATCGCTGGGCCACCCGTCGGTGGATCCTCACGGCGACCCGATTCCCACGCGCGAAGGCTTTGTGCCCCCGGCCTCGGGCACGCCGGCCACGGCATGGCCCATGGACCGGCTCGCCCGCATCGTGCACCTCGAAGACGAACCACCCATTTCCTACGCCCAGCTCGTGGCAGCAGGGATCGAAGTCGGCCAGGTGATCCGCATCATCGACTCCTCGCCTGAACGTATGGTGCTGACCGACGGCGAGAATGAATTTCGCCTGGCGCCCGCAGTGGCCGCCAACATCTTTCTGGAAAGCGCCCCGCCACCCCCCGCGCACCCGTGTGCGCTGCGACTGGCCGAACTCTCCACCGGCCAAGCGGCTCATGTGCTTGGCCTGGACGATCGCTGCCAGGGCTACAGCCGGCGGCGCCTGATGGATCTGGGCTTCACCGCAGGCGCCACCATTCGCGCGGCGCTCACCACCTTTGCCGGCGATCCCCGCGCCTACGAAATTCGCGGCACACTCGTCGCGCTTCGACGCGAGCAGGCGTCGCAAGTGCTGGTGCAGCCGCTGGAGAAAGCCTCATGAGCGCCCATGACTGCGGCTCGTGCAGCATCAACGCCGAGTTAGCCCGCATGGGCGTATCGCTCGATAAAGTGGATCGTGTGATTGCGCTCGCGGGCAACCCCAACACCGGTAAGTCCACACTCTTCAATGCGCTGACCGGCCTGAAACAACACACCGGCAACTGGCCCGGCAAGACGGTGACACGGGCCGAAGGCGCGTTCGCCTTCGATCACGTGCGCTACAAGCTCGTGGACCTTCCCGGCACCTACTCGCTGCTCTCGGCCTCGCACGACGAGGAAATCGCGCGCGACTTCCTGCTCTTCGGTCACCCAGACACCACCATCGTCGTCGTTGACGCCACGGCGATTGAACGCAACCTGAACCTGGTGCTGCAGGTGCTCGAGATCACCAGCCGCGTGGTGATCGCCGTGAACCTGATGGATGAAGCGAAGCGGAAGAACATCGAGGTGGACGTCCGTAGCCTCTCGCGCGACCTGGGTGTACCGGCCGTCGGCATCACTGCGCGGACCGGCAATGGCATCCATGCACTGCTCGAGGCGGTGGCGGGTGTTTCATCGGGCTCCGTCCACACCGAGCCGCTGCGAATCAAAGGTACGCCAGAGTTTCAGCGCGCTATCTCGGAACTGGGACCACTGATCGAATCGCTGGCGCCGGGTGTGCCGAACGCGCGATGGATCGCCATCCGCCTGCTCGATGGCGATGCCGAGGTCGAACAGGCCCTGTCATCGGGCCGCCTCGTGGAGTTGGTGGCGAGCCAGCAGGAAACCGCCCAGCGCTCTAGCGCAAAGATCTCGCTGCAGGGCACGCAGTAATGTCGAGCTCCAACGCCGCCGCCGTCCTTCAGCGGGCGGCCGAACTGCGATCGACGCTGTCCGGCCAGTTTCGTGACGAAACGGTGAAGTCGATCTATGCCGAGGCCGAGCGTATCGCCGGCCGCGCGTCGCATCATGCTGGCACCGCGCGGTATGACTTCGACCAACGCATCGATCGCATCGTCACATCGCCGATCTTCGGCTTGCCGATCATGGCGCTGCTGCTTGCCATCGTGTTCTGGCTCACCGTGGCAGGCGCCAACGTGCCCTCGGCGATGCTCGCGTCGGGGTTCTTCTGGTTCGAGGATCAGGCTGCGGCCGTCTTCACCAACGCCGGAGCACCCTGGTGGCTTACCGGGTTCATCTGGCACGGCGTCTTCCGCGGCCTGGCCTGGGTAGTCAGCGTGATGCTGCCGCCCATGATGATCTTCTTCCCGCTGTTCACGATGCTGGAAGATCTCGGCTATCTGCCGCGGGTGGCATTTAATCTCGATTTCCTGTTTTCCCGCGCCGGCGCGCACGGCAAACAGGCGCTGACGATGGCGATGGGATTTGGATGTAATGCAGCCGGCATTATTTCGACGCGCGTGATCGACTCACCGCGCGAACGGCTTGTGGCCATCCTCACGAACAACTTCGTGCCGTGCAATGGCCGCTTCCCCACCCTGATTCTGCTGGCCACGATCTTCGTGGGGCCGTTGGTATCGGGCGCCGTCGCATCAATCGCTGCGGCAGGCACAGTGGTCGGCGTGGTGCTCATCGGCGTTGTGGTCACCCTGGCGGTGTCCTGGATGTTGTCGCGCACGGTGCTGAAAGGCCAGGCGTCGGCATTCACGCTGGAGTTGCCGCCATACCGCCGACCGGGCATCCTGCGCATCCTCTACACGTCGATCATCGATCGCACCCTCTTCGTGTTGTGGCGCGCCGTATTGACGGCGGCTCCCGCCGGCGCTGTCATCTGGCTCTTGGCGAACATCTTCGTCGGAGACGTGAGCCTGGCCCGGCACATCTCGAACGCGCTCAATCCCCTGGGTCACGCCATCGGCCTCGATGGCGTCATTCTGCTGGCGTACATCATCGCCATCCCTGCAAACGAGATCGTGGTGCCAACATTGCTCATGGTGTATCTCGGCACCGGGATGATGACCGACGATGTATCGCTTGAAGAGATCAAGCGGCTACTGGTCACCGAACATGGCTGGACGCTGCTCACCGCGGTGAACTTGATGCTGTTTTCGCTGCTGCACAATCCGTGCGCGACCACGATCATCACGATGTATAAGGAAACGCTCAGCCTGAAGTGGACCGTGGTCGGCACGTTGCTGCCGCTGAGTCTGGCTTTCCTGGTGACGTTTATCGTTGCGTCTATCTGGTAGCGGGCGCCCAGCTCGCGCACGAGCTGGGCGTTTCCCACAGCCGCACGGCAGAGACGTTAAAGCCGAGCTCCCTGACCTTTTCGAAGATTAGTCTCGCAAGCCGCTCGGCCGTGGGATTGGCGTCGATCGTGTAGACGGGCTCTCCCTGCGCGCGCAGCAGATCCACCAGCGGATCGTCGTGCCGCAGGATCATCTTGTGATCAAGCTCGCGATCAATCCAGACCTTGACCACGCGCTTGATGTCGGAAAAATCCACAACCATGTCTAGGCCGTTCAGCACCTCGGCGGTAATGTCGATTTCAACCATAGCATTGTGGCCATGCAGGTGCCGGCACACGCCCTCGTAGTTGAGCAGGCGGTGGCCGTAGCAAAAATCGAGGCGCTTCGTGACGGAGTACATTGGCTCAGTATTTCATGGTGAGGGGATGAGCGGTCAGTCGGCGGTCCTGTGGTCGGGCGGGCTGGACAGCACGGTGCTGCTGGCCGACGAGCTGTCGGCCGGACGCGCGGTGCAGCCCATCCATGTCCGGTGCGGGCTGGCGTGGGAGCCGGCTGAGGCGCGCACCATCGCCCGGCTGCTCGCCGTTGCGCCGCTCGCCGGCCGATCCGAGCCGGTCATCACGGTGGACGTGGACGCGCGGCACGTCTACCCGGCTGGTCATTGGGCGGTCGTGGGTCGCCCTCCGGCGTCGGACTCACCTGACGAGGATGTCTACCTCGTAGACCGGAACCGGCTGCTGATTTCAAACGCCGCCGTCGTGTGCAATCAGCTCGGGATCACCCATCTGCTGCTGGCCCCGCTTGCGGGCAACCCGTTCGCCGACGCGACGCCGAAGTTCTTCGCGCAGATCGCGAACGCAATAACGCGAGAGCACGGCCACTCCCTGGAGATTTGCGCGCCTTATCTGGCGCTTCGGAAAAGCGAGGTGGCGCAGCGAGGATTGGAATTGGGCGTGCCGCTGGACCTTACGCTATCGTGTATGAACCCCACTCCAGGTGATGGCCATTGTGGAGCGTGCAGCAAGTGCAGGGAGCGGTCCCACGCGTTGGGGACATAGCGCGAGGCGATTCTCGGGCTTGAGAAACAGCCCGAGCTACGTTCCGGATGGACTCTGGACTTTGGACTTTTAGTATTGCGTGAGCCGAATGGAGCCATCGCCGGTGCGCAGGACTATCGTTTTTCCACCGGCGCCGAGGCGTCCGCGCAGAGACCGCTGTTCGCGCGTGCCGCCCACTTGATCCTCGAGCTTGAGGTCTGAGCGCGCGCGGCTGTCGGAGCCGGGCTCGGCCTCGATCAGGCCACTGAAATCATCGGGCAACTCCGCCGAGATGGAACCGTCGTTGGTCGCCAGCATCCAGTCTTCGGTCATCACCGCGCCGCGGCGAATCCGCAGCACGATGGAGCCGTCACTCGAACGTGCGCGCACCACGCCGGGCACGCCAGAGACCCTGATCCTCCCGTCCGTTGTGCGGGCCTCGACCTGCCCCTCGACATCTTCGAGTGTCAGCGATCCCTCGCCCGATTCCGCCAGCATGTCCCCAGCCGTCTCGGTCGCTCGGATGTTGCCGTCAGCCGTGCGAAGTTGCAATTTGCCGTCAACCCGTTCGACCACTACGGAACCATCCGATGTTCGGATGTCGAGATTGACCTTGCGCGGCGCACTGACGATCAACCGCGCGCTCGGCGACGTAAATACGCCCATGCCCATAAACCGCGAGGTTCCTGAGTGCCGCACATCGACCTGAATCTTTGGGCCGGTCTGTTCGGCCAGCACCGTGATTTTCGAGACGGCCTCTTTGTTCTCGGCCCGCATCTCGATTTCCACAACCACCTCTGGGCGGTCCCACCCTCGCACTTCCACGCCGCCGTCAAACGTCTGGAGCGTCAGTTCTGCAATGCCCTCGACGGCAAAACGTTTCTCCTCGCGGACGATGACCCCTTCGGTGTCTACGTTGATGCTGCAAGCCGAAAGGGAAGTGGCGCAGAGCAGGAGTCCCGAGGCGGTGATAGTGCGCATGGTAAGTTTACGGTCGTACGGGGTGCAACGTTCGACCGCCCACCCAGGTTTGCACCACTCGTAGGCCGGGGGTCAGGATGGCCAGGTCCGCCAGGCTGCCAGGGGCAATAACCCCCTGGCCGATAAGGCCAAGCTCCCGAGCGGGGGTCGTGGAACATAGCAGGACGGCCTCGACGAGCGACTGCCCCGCCTGAGCCACGAGAGTTGAAAACACCCTATCCATCGTAGCCACACTACCCGCCAGCGTCCCGTCGTCGAGCCGTGCGACGTCGCCGACAGTGATATTACGCCCGCCGAGACGGGCGCAGGAGCGGGGAGGCAGGCCGGAGCCGGCCGTGCCGTCCGTGATCGCCATCACCCGGCCGTGCCCTTTGGCGGCAATGGCGACGCGCATTACTGCGGGATGTACATGATGGCCGTCGCATATCAGTTCGGCGGCCACCTCGTCGCTCGACAACACGGCGCCCACCAGGCCGGGGTCACGATGGCCCATCGGTGACATGCGGTTGAACAAGTGTGTGGCGTGCCTGGCGCCCGCATCGATGGCCTCGCGCGCCTGGTCGAACGAGGCGCCGGAGTGGCCCAGCGACACCCGCATGCCCGCCTTGATCGCCGCGCGCAGCAGGTCCATCCCGCCGGGCATCTCGGGCGCTATGGTGAGGATGCCGACGTCGGGCGAGAAAAAGATGTCGGGTATCTTTTTCGTTGAGCCGTCGGCGAAAAAGACACCCGACGTCTCTTTCTGCTCATACGTCCACAGCCACTCCGTCGGCTGTGCGCCGCTGTACGCGGGATTGATGAAGTTGCTTTCGAGGTGCGCGCGCAACACACGCGCCGCGCCGGCCTCCGGCGTGCTTCGCGCGGCCGCCACCGAGCCCAGGAACCCCGAGAGAGTGTCGGGCGAACACGCCACCGCGGTGGGACAAAACGCCGTGACCCCGAATCGTGAAAGCTCGCGTGCGACCGAGGCCACCGCAGTGGCACCGTCCAGTACGTCGATGCCCATCACGCCATGCACGTGCACATCGACGAACCCCGGCACCATCAGCTGCCCGGTGGCATCCACGCGCCGCTCACTGTTTGAGAGTTCCCGCGGCCCGCTCGTCAGGTCAACGATGCGGTCACCTTCCATCACCACCGTGAGTCCAGACGCCACGCGGTCCGGCAGGACCACATCGGCGCCCGACAGGAAGGTTCGCGTGACGGACACTACACGCCCATGGCGTGGAAGCCAGCATCCACCATCAGCACTTCAGCGGTAATTCCGCGACCCGCCGGACTCAGCAGGAAGATGGCCGCGGCCGCCACTTCACTGGTGTCCACCGTGCGGCGCAGGGGCGCGCGATCGCGATAGGTCTGCAGAATGGAAGAAAACACCGCCACGCCGGATGCCGCAAGCTTCTTGATCGGACCGGCGGAAATGGCATTCACGCGAATACCCTGCGGGCCA
>SYFT01000029.1 GCA_005799825.1 Acidobacteriota bacterium
CCAGCAGCACTACGCTGTAGGGATGCGTGCGCACGGCGTCCACAAGCAAGCCGCCCTGCTCAAACCCCACATACCCAGGCGGCGCGCCAATGAGTCGGGCCACCGCGTGTTTCTCCATGTACTCACTCATGTCGAAACGCACGAACTCATTGCCCAACTGCAGCGCCAACTGCTTCGCTAGTTCGGTCTTGCCCACACCGGTGGGACCGGTGAACAGGAAACACCCGGCCGGCCGCTCCAGCGCGCCCAGACCCGCGCGCGACCGCTTGATGGCCTGTGCCACTAGCTTCACCGCCTCGGGTTGACCAAACACCACACGCTCGAGCGACTCCTGCAACGTGCGGAGCCGCTCGCGGTCTGACGCCGACGCCTGACGCGCGGGAATCCTCGCCATCCGCGCGACGACGGCTTCAACCTCAGCCTGCGTAATCGTCGCCGGCCCACTCTCATCGTCATCCGCACGGCTCAGCCGGCTCACCGCGCCGGCTTCGTCAATCACGTCAATCGCGCTGTCGGGCAGGCGGGAGTCGCGCAAGTGCCGCGCCGCCAGTTTCGCCGAGGCCTCGAGCGTCGCGTCCTCGTAGACCACGTCGTGGTGCGCCTCATACCGGCTCTTGAGGCCCGCTAGGATCTTGACCGTCTCGTCCACCGACGGCTCGTCGATGGTGATGCGCTGCAACCGCCGCGCCAGCGCGCGGTCCTTTTCGACGTGTTTAAACTCCTCGAACGTCGTCGAGCCAATCACCCGCAAGTCACCGGTCGTCAATATCGGCTTGATGAGCGTAGCCAGATCCATCGTCCCGCCGGTGGTGGCGCCGGCACCAACCGCCGAGTGGATCTCATCGATGAAGAGAATCGAGTTTGGCCGCGCTGCCAGAGCCTTGACGACGGCCTTAAAGCGTTCTTCAAAGTCGCCGCGGAATCGTGTCCCCGCCAGCAACCCGGCCGTGTCGAGTGAAAACACCTCGGCATCGCGCAGGATAGACGGCACGCCGGGCTCAAGCAGCCGTTGCGCCAGGCCTTCAGCCATCGCGGTCTTGCCTACGCCGGCCTCTCCGACAAACACCGGGTTGTTCTTGCGGCGTCGACACAACACCTCGATCGTCCGCTGCAATTCGATGACGCGGCCCACCAGTGGATCAAGCTTGCCCTGCTGGGCCCGCAACGTCAGGTTCGTGCAATAGGCAGTGAGCGGATCCCGCGCCGTAGACGGCTCTGGCCCATCGGGACGCTCGGGCGTGCCCAGCGTTTCGTCAGGCTCGGACGAATCGGGCACCGGGACCTTTGAAATGCCGTGCGAGAGATACTCCAGCACGTTCAGCCGCGTGATGCCCTGCGCCACCATCAATCGCGCGGCCTGGCTGCGAGGCTGTTGCAGGATCGCCGCTAGCACATCACCGGCCTGCACCTCGGGCTTCTGCGCGCTTTGCACGTGGAGCACCGCCGTCTGCAGCACTCGCCGGAACGCCGTCGTTTGTTCCGGCTCGCGCTGCTCGCCACGCTTCATTTCTTCAATCGACTCGTCCAGGTAGCTGCCAAGGTCGGAGCGCAGCTTCACCAGGTCCGCGCCACAGGCGGCCAGGATGCGTTCACCATCCGGATCGTTCGCCAGCGCAAACAACAGGTGCTCTAGCGTCAGGTAGGCATGCCGGCGCGACACCGCCTCGCGGTATGCAATGGTCAACGCAATTTCAAGGGACGTGGAGAACACGGTGATCTGATTATGAGGTATTTTTGTATATGTCCCGCGCCCGTCTCATTCTGCTGGTTTTGCTGCTGTCGCCCGTCGCGTGCGGCCGGACCTCCCCCGCCGCCCTCACCATCGCGCATTTCAACGATGTCTATGAAATTGGCCCGATCGAAGGGGGACGCGTGGGCGGCCTCGCCCGCGTAGCGACGGTGATCAAGGACCTGCGTCGAACGAACTCACCTGTGATGGTGACCCTCGGCGGCGACTACCTGTCGCCGTCGGCCCTGGCCGTTCCCAGCATCGACGGCGAACCCATCGCGGGGCGCCAGATGGTGGACGTGCTGAACGTCGTCGGCCTCGAATGGGCCACTCTCGGCAACCACGAATTCGACCTACCCGAACCTGCGTTCCGCGCGCGCATGCAGCAGTCGCGCTTCAAGATCGTCATCTCAAACGTCACCGACACCACGGGCGCAATGTTTCCCAACACGGAACACTTTGTCGTCGTGCCGGTGAACGTCGGCGGCCGGTCGCTCCGCATCGGACTGATCGGTGTCACGCTCGAAGGGCCCAAGGCGTGGGTCCGTTTTGCGCCGCCCATCGACGCCGCGAAGGCGGCCATCGCGAAGATGCGTGAGACCGGCCCGATCGACGCCATCATCGCGCTCACTCACCTGCCGCTGAGCGGCGACGAGGCACTCGTCACTGCCGTGCCCGACATCGACGTGGCGCTGGGTGGCCACGAACATGAAAACTGGCTGGTTCACCGCGGTGCGCGCCTCACGCCCATCGTCAAGGCCGATGCCAACGTGCGCACGCTCGCACTGGTGAGCATGACCTTCCCGAAGGGACACCGGCCCGAAGTGTCGGTACGCCTCAAACCCATCACCAGCGACATCATTGCCGATTCGGTTGTGGATGCAGAAGTCACGCGGTGGACCAAGACGGCGTTTGATGCCTTCATCAGCGCCGGGTTCCAGCCCGCACGCGTGGTGGCAACGCTGCCTTCAGGTCTGGATGGCCGGCAGTCCGCGGTGCGCAATCGGCGTGGCAGCCTCACCACAGTGATCGCGGACGCGGTCGCACGCGAGGCGGCGCCCGTGGATGTGGCCCTCATCAACGGCGGTGCGGTCCGAATAGACGATGAGCTGCCAGCGGGACCGGTGACTGAATACGACGTCATCCGCGCGCTGCCGTTCGGCGGCGCCGTGACGCGGGTGTCGATGCCTGGCTCACTGCTGGTGAAGGTGCTGGAGGCCGGCATTCAGAATCAGGGCAACGGTGGCTACCTCAACACCTGGGGCATCACAAAGGACGGCGATCGATGGATGGTGCAGGGCCGGCCGCTGGCCCCTTCCGTGCGCTACACGGTGGCGATGCCGGAGTTCCTCATGACCGGGGGCGAAACGAACATGGCGTTCCTCATGCGCACGCACCCGCTCATTGGCCACATCACGGATCTGCGCGACATCCGCCAGGCGCTCATCACGGAGTTGGCGACAACATTCCCGGTGCGCTGAGGCGTTATGCTTCCTCGGTGACGGCGCGGAGGGGATAGCTGGCGTCTTTGGCCATCTTCGTTACGGTTTCCACCTTCGTCTCGGCCACTTCCCACGGATAGACACCGGCCACGCCAGAGCCGAGGCGGTGCACCTGCATCATGACGCGATAGGCCTCGGCAGGCGATTTGTGGAATACACCCTCAAGCACCAGCACGACGAACTCCATCGTGGAGTAGTCGTCGTTCATCAGCACGACCTTGTAGAGCTTCGGGGTGTCCTTCTTGGGGGCGACGCGCTCTGCGACGAGATCGCCGAGTTGAGACTGATCGTTGCTCACAAGTGGATCAACGGAGGCGTTCGACGAGTTCCACCAGTTCAGCGATCGTCGATTCCCCTCGGTCCCACTGGTACCAGCCAAACTTCCGATCCATGCGCTCGGCCTGCGGGAGTGACGACCCGGGACCAAGGATCCAGGTCTGGAGCGCCACCGGGCGTTCCACCCATGCGCCCACGATCTTGTCACCGCGAAGCACGGCGATGGTGGCCGTGGCGCCGCGGCCGTCTGGTGTCTTGAAGGCGTCCTGAATGAGGCGGCCTACCGTCGGGTCAACGACGCGCAGGGGCACGCCGGCTTCTTGGGCGAGTACCGCGACGTAGGGCACCGTGTGCATCGAGTCGCTGCACGCCGCGACAGCCACCACCACGAACCTCAGGCCTTCGCCGGCCTTCTTCAAGCGGTCTACGATTTCCGCCGACGGCCGGCTCCGATTCGTGTTGCACTTCCAGACCTCAGGCCGAGAATCGGCTGCAGCCAGGAAGTCTTCATAGGTCTTTCCCTGGTCAAAAATGGCTCCGCCATTCAGGCCTTGCGGCGCCTGCGCCGCCGCGAACATGAGAACCGTCAACAAGAACGTCTGCATCGTCATGCCTCGTGTGCCCTATTTTCGGATCTTGTCCATCTGGGCGAGGACTTCGCTAAGCTTTTTCATCTCTTCACCGTAGAGCGCCCAGTTGCCTTCGCGCTGGGCGACTGTGGCGCGTTCGAAGTGGCCGTTCGCCTGTGCGGCCAGCACGGCGAGGTCGGACGATACGCCCACCAAGGGCGTCTGGGTGGTGACGGCAGCGCCTAGTACCGTCGGCGCGACGTCGTCGACCGAGCGTACATCGGGTGAAAGCGCGGTGGCCACCGAGCGTCCGAAGATCTGCACCAGGCCCTGGTTGAGCGTCTCCGCCATCACTATCTGATCTTGGTACGCCACGATGACCCGCTTGAGTTCCGGGATTCTGCCGCCGGCTGACCGCAGGTACAACGGCCTGACGTACAGCAGCGACTCGTTGATGGGAATGACCAGCAGCGTGCCCTGAATGACGGTGGACCCCTGCTGGTTCCAAAGTGTAATTTGCGGAGAGATCACCTGATCCTGGTTGATGCGCGCCACAATCTGCCTAGGACCGAACACCACTTTCTGCTTCGGGAACTGGAAGACCATCAGCCGGCCGTAGTGCTCGCCGTCACTGCGCGCAACCATCCAGGCCGCCAGATTGTCTTTCAGGCGCGGTGTGAAGGGCAGCATCTGGATGAACTCCGTGCCCTTCTCGCCGGGCAGCCGCATGATCGTGTAGTAGGGCTGCATGGGCGTCGCGCTACCTTCATCGTCAATCACGGGCACCTGCCACTGGTCTTCCTTGTTGTAGAACACCTGTGGATTCGTCATGTGGAACGTGGCGAACGCAGCCGCCTGCACCTTAAAGATTTCCTCAGGGTACCGGACGTGCGACCGCAGGGCCTTGGGCATCTCGTCCATGGGTTTGAGCAGCCCGGGGAAGATGCGATTGATGGTCATGGCGATCGGGTCGGTCGGCTCCCAGAGGTAAAACGCGGTGGACCCGTGGTACGCGTCGATCACCACCTTTACGGAGTTCCGCAGGTAGTTAATCCCGCGTGCGCCGAAGGGGGTGGCATAGGGATAGTTGGTAGTGGTCGTGTACGCATCCTGAATCCAGAAGAGCCGGCCGTCGGCGACCACCGGATACGGGTCGGCGTCATACTGAAGAAACGGCGCGATGGCCCGTACACGCTCCCCGATCTGCCGGTGGAACATGATCCGGCTCTCGGCCGTGAGTTGTGACGTCACCACGATATTCGTGGCGCCGAACCGGATAGCAAACAACAGCCGACGGAAGAGCCCGCCCAGTTCCACGCCGCCAGTGCCGTTATAGGCGCTTGTGACGTTGTCTTCGCCCTTCGGATAGTGGAATTCGGGCTGTTGGGTCTTGACCAACACGTAGTCACTCGACTTCTCGCCATAGTAAATACTGGGCTCGTCGATCTTCAGATCCACTGTAGTCACCGGCGGCAGGTCGCGCACAAATAAGACGGGCTGGCCGACTGACGTCACTTCGTTGACGGGCCCCAGGGTCAGGCCGTACCCGTGCGTGAACGTCAGCCGCTCGTTGACCCACGATCGATTCGACAACAACTCGGTGTTCATCTCCCGAAGCGACAGCATCACCTGTCGGTACTTGCCATCCAGCGTGTATCGGTCGTTATCGACGTTGACAAAATCGTAGTAGGGCCTGATTTCCTGCAGTTGGCCGAACGTCTGCAGCAGCGGCTGGTGATCCCAGAGACGCACGTTTTCGATCGTGCCGGCGTTCGCGATGATGTCGTCAGCCGAGAGCGAGGCATCACCCGACAGCGGCCGTTCTTCCACGCGGTCGAGCGCATAGGCTTTTCGCGTGGCCGCAATATTGTTGAGGATGTACGGCTGCTCGGTGGTCTGCTCGTTGGGCGTGACCACGAAGCGCTGCACAAAGCTGGCATACAGCCCGCCGGCCGTTGACACCACGACGTAGGCGCCGAGGGCCAACGGCAGCAGCCAACGCTGCGGCGCAAACGCCTGCCAGAACGAGAGCAGGCTGGCCAGCGACATCACGACCAGGCTCACCCGCAGGAACGGCACGCGCGCGTACACGTCCGTGTAGGAGGCACCGAACACAACGTTGGTGGCGGCGCCGGTAATGAGCGTGCGAGGCAATTCCAGCCATGTGCCCCACGCCATCAGCGCCAGCAGCAACGCCAGCAGCAGTGAAAGATGGCGCCGCGCAGTGGACGCCAGATTCAGGCGCGGCCAGAACGCCACGCCGTGGCGGGGCTCCATCACGATGTTGCCTGAAAGCAGGTAGAGGAAGCCGGACGCGCCGAGCGCCAGCACCGCCAGCACCAATGCCTGCTGGCGGATCATGTCGAATACGGGCATCTGGAACACGTAGAACGCCACGTCACGGCCAAACAAGACGTCCTGGTCGCCAAACGGCTCGGCGTTGAGGGCGCTCAGCCACGGGAGCCAGTTGTTCGACGCACTCAGCGCCAGGCCAAACGACACGATGAGGGCGCCCGGCAGCAGCAAGTTCGCCAACATCCGGCTCTCGATCACGATGGACCGGCCATCTTCGGTGGTGCCCAGGACAAACTGCGGACGCGAGAGCGCCCGGCGCGCCACCCTCAGGTTGAGGAACAGGAACACAAACGCAATCGTGAACGTGGTCGTGAACACCAGTGCCTGCGCGTTGAGCGTGCGCAGGAATACGCCCTGGTAACCCAGTTCCTGGAACCACAGCCAGTCGGTGTAGTAGATGGTGGCAGAGGGGACGGCAAACAGCAGCACCGCCGCCACCAAAATCAGCCCGGGTAATCCTCGTCGAGTCATAAATCCTTGCTGGTCTCGGGGCTATCGGGACAATTGTGCCGTCGAGACCGAGACCTGTGTCGGCGCCCCGCGCTGGACCCGCGTCCAGGCCGCCACCACTCGGCGGCCGGAAACGACGATCTGCGGAAAGCCGCTCGTACGATCCCCGCCGATCGGGCTGATCAGGACAGGCGCACCCACCGTGCCGTCCGGCTTCACGTCACGCACCATGAACTGCGACGCGGCGCCGATGTTATCGATCCACGACACCAGAGCGCGGCCATCAGCCAGCAATGTCAGTCCAACCCGCCCGAGTGTCGTCCCGCTGTCGATGCGGATCGGGGCGCCGAACGTGCGACCGCCGTCCTTGGAAAACACCAACTGGGTCTTCGGCGCCCTGTTCACCGCGGTGTACCAGGCCAGCGCCACAAACTGCCCTTTCGCGGCAAGCGCGGGCCCGTTCACTGGGCAGCCGTTGATCTCCCACTTGTCGGAATAGGCAGGCGCGCCCTGCGACCATTTTCCGTTTTCGAAACGGCTGACGGCGATGTCGCGAATCTCGGTGTCGCTGCGGTCGCGATACGCCACTACCACGCCGGTGTCGGTGGCCGTCGCAGCCGTCTGGCAGCACTCACACACCCGGCCGTCAATCAACATCTCTTCGCCGGTGGTGCCCTTGGCAGAGACCATCGCAGCCCGAAGCGTCATCTGCGCACTGTCGGCGCCGTGATCGCCATGGCCGGCCATGCCGCGCCCATCGAGCCAGACCAGACCCAGGCCCGCGTTGGGACCCTTCCCAGGCGCTTCAAAGAACGCCACGAAGCCGTGTTCCGTCTCGGTGCCGTCACGATGCGGCGTGACGGTCTCGGTCCACGTGCGACCGTTGTCGCGTGACGTGCGGAGCTTGACGTCGTAGGACGTGCGCCCCTGGCCACGGCGCTCCAGCCAGTGCGCGGCCATCAAGCCGCCGCGCGTGACAAACAGCGACGGGAAGTCTGCCCAGTTGGCAAAAAATCGTGTGCCCTCGACGATGGTTCTGGGCGCGACCCAGCGATTCTGAGACAGCGTAGAGAACTGGAGGGAATGGCCGCCGCCGACTTTGGGCGCCAACCATGACAGCAGCACGCGACCCGTGGCATCAACGGTCAGCCGTGGCTCTGCCGACCCGTCGGGCGCAGGCGAGGTCATTGGCGCCACTGCGCCGGAGAAGAGGGGGGCACCTTGCGCCGCCATGGTGGGACTTCCGGCAGTGGCAACGACCAGGCCGAGGGAGGCTACGCCGGATAAGGTCAGAAGGATGGGACGCATCGCGTGCGATCGTATCACTGTGTAGGCGCACTCGGGCTGAAGGACCAGCTCGAGCTACGTACCGGCCGCCCGAGCGACGTAAGCCCGAGACCGCGCCGTACGTAGTTCGCCCTGGTTCTCAAGGCCGAGGAGTAGACGATCATTTGCCGATGGCCAGGAGTTCGGTGTCCGTGCGCCAGTACCACATGCCGCCCACAAGCGCGGGTGAGGCGAGCACCCGCGCCCGCAACTCGTTCACGCGCCGGAGCTTGAAGGTCGGCCCCGCCTCCACCACAAACGTCTGGCCCTCGTCGTTCGTGAAGTAGAGAAGGTTGCCCACCGCCACCGGGGACGCCGAGAACCCTTCCTTCATCGCAACGCCGAGCCGTTCCTGATAGGCCAGCTCGCCGGTCTTTGCGTGGAAGACGGTCAGGATGCTCTGCATGTCGTTGATTTGATACAGCAGATCGCCATGAATGATGCTCGATGGCACAAACGGTGATCCGCGTGGCGACGACCATGCGACGTGTGATGCGGTGACGTCGCCCGATCCGCCTGGGCGAATGGCGAACGTCGGGCCGGCGCGTCCTGATGACGCAAAGACGAAGCCGTGGCCGGCGATTGGCGTGGGGATCACTTCGAACATGTTGCCGCGCACTGTCCAGAATTCGTCGCCCGTGTCGGGGTTGTACGAATAGACCTTGCGCTGGCTGCTGACAATGAGTTCGTCGCGTTCACCGGTCGTGATCACAACGGGAGTGCCCCAGCCTGTCGTTTCGACGCGGTCCCTCCACCACATCGTGGTGCCGGTCTTCGCATCAAACGCGGCGACAAACGACTTGAGGTTCGCGCTGCCCTGATGGTCCTGATACAGGAACAAGCGATCCTTGTAGAGCAGGGGCGACCCGGCGCTGCCGTGGTAGTTGTTCAAATCGCCGAACGTGCGGTGCCAGACGATCTTGCCGTTGAAGTCGAACGCGGCCAGCCCGTGAGTTCCAAACGAGGCATAGATGCGCTCACCATCGGTGGTGGCTGAAGCCGACGCGTGGCTGTTCTTTCCGTACTTGTGCTCCACGCGGGTCGTGGGCACGTTGGTCTCCCACAGGAGCCTGCCGTCGTGCCGGCTGTAGGCCAGCATTGACACTTTCGCGCCAGCCTCGCGGCTCGTGGTCAGGAACAGGTGGTCTTTCCAGACGATGGGTGATGAGTGGCCGTCGCCGGGCACGGTCATGCGCCACTTCACGTTTTCGGTGTTCGACCAGGCATCCACATAGTTGGCGCCTTCCACCATGCCCTGACCGGACGGGCCGCGCCAGCGGGTCCAGTAGGACGCACCTTCGCCGGTGACCGGCACCGTGCGGACGGTCTCGGCCGGGGAGGCGGCAATGAAGAGCAGTAACGCGGCGACTCCAGCTCGCATCGCCAGATCCTACCGCGGGGCTAGAGTTCGCGGAGGGCCGATGGGATGGGTAGCCGCGCCGCGCGGACGGCTGGCAACAATCCGCCGACCAGACCAATGACGAGTGCGTAGAACAGGCCCGTCATCAGGAGTTCCGGGGTGACCAGGAATGCAAACGCCACCTGGCTGAAGGTCTGAAAATTCATCGTGGAGGTCTGGTAGCCGTTAAACGCAACGTAGGCGCCCAACCCGCCAATGGCGCCGCCGATGAGTCCAAGTGCCATGGACTCCGCCAGGACCGAGACCACGACCGACGTCGAGTTGAAGCCCAACGCACGCAGGGTGGCGATCTCACGGGACCGCGTGGACACGGCCGTATACATCGTGAGCACGGCACCAAAGATGGCGCCCAGACCCATCAGGCCGGCGATGCCAAACCCCACGCCGCGAATCAGTGCACTGAGCGCCCTGGACTGCGCCGCGTAGTATTCGGTCTCGCGACGCACCTGCACGTTGAGCTGCGGATTTGTCGTCAGCCAGTCGCGGAAGGTGTCGAAGCTGGCCGCTGAATCGAGCTGCGCCAGCACGGTCTGATACGAATTGCCCCGATTGTAGATGCCCTGGAGCACTCGGGAATCCACCCAGATTTCCGTCTCGGCCGCGCCGCCAGCAGCTGAGAACACACCGACCACCTGCCAGGTGGCCTTCCCGGACTGGACGGTACTTCCGACGGTGAGTCCGGCGAACTGCCCACGGGCGCCGCGCCCGACGATTACTTCGTTGGTGCCGAACGTGAACTGGCGGCCTTCGACAATTTTCACTTCACCCCGCACCTGGAACGCCGTCGGCTCCACGCCGCGCAGTGGCACATTGGCGGGTGTGCCGGTCGAAATCTTCGGCAGGTCGATGATCACGAAGAGTTCGGCGGATGCGATTGCCGACTGGCCATCACGCCGCAAGCCCGGCGCCTCCTTGATGATGGTGGCCGACGCGCCGCCAATGCCGCTGGTCATCTCACTGTCGGCGCCTGTGCGCATGACGAGCGCGCGCGACTCCGAGCCGGCGCCCTCCATCGCGGCTGAAAACCCCGCCGCAATCGAAAGCACCGACACAAACACCACCACCACGCCGGCGATGCCGATGATGGCTACGCCTGAGGAACCCAGCCGTTGCGGGATGGTGCGCAGGTTCAGTGCGGTGATCGCAAGGGTTTGACTGATCCAGTTGAACATCTTTTCTCCAAGCAGCGCCCCTAAAGGGACGCCCCACACTAGCTGCGTCGCAGACCGTCTGTAATCCTGAGTTGCATCGCCGAAAGCGCCGGAATCAGGCCCGCCAGGATGCCCATGGACACAATCAGGCCCACGCCAATCATGATGGCCTGCGGCTGCAGGACAAAGATCGGCAGTTGGCCGGTCGGGTCGCCCTGCTGCACAAACGCCCACGCCAAAGCCAGGCCCGCGCCGCCGCCCAACACGCAGATGAACAGCGACTCGCCTAGCACGAGGCTGAGAATGGTCGCGTTTGAAAACCCAAGCGTCTTCAGCACAGCCATTTCGCTCGTGCGTTCGCGCACCGACTGCACCATGGTGCTGGCCGCAATCAGCAACATCATGAACAGCACGGCCACCGAGATCCAGATCATGATCGCGCCGATGTTGCCCATCTGATTCGCAAACCCTTCCACGAAGCCCTTCTCCGTGGTGGTTTTGGTCTCGGCGTCCGAGTTCGCAAACATGCCGTCGAATGTCGTGCCCATTTCCTGCGACTTCGACGCGTCTGCAATTTTCACCACGTACCAGCCAACGGTTCCCGCGCCGCCGGCCCGGTTCTCGTCGAGATAGTCCCACCTGAAGAAGAACTGGGTCTTGTCCACACCCTGCTCGCCGTCGTAGATACCGGCAATGTTGAACTCCCAGGTCTGGCCACCGCCCTTGGGCTGCCAGATGGTGGCGCCGATCGGAATGCGATCGCCAATCTTCCAGCCAAAACGCTTCGCCACGTCCACGCCGACAATGGCGCCCTGCCGATCGTCAAGCCAGGCCTTCATCTGTTCCGGAGGCAACTTGTACTCCGGATAGATCTTCATGAAAGGCTCGGGCTCCACCGCGATCTGCGCAAACAAGTTCGAAGGATCCTGATAGACGCCACCGAACCATGAATTGTGCGTGGCCGTCTCCACACCCGGCGTGTTTGCCAGGCGATTCAGGTACGACACCGGCAGCGGCATGATCAGGCTGACCTTGTGAATCAACACCAACCGGTCAATGCCGGCAATATCCACGCCGAACGTAAACGCCGTGCGGATGGTCATCAACACACCAAACAGCACAAACGCCACAAACACCGACAGCAGCGTGACGATGGTGCGGAACTTCTTCCGCCAGAGGCTTTTCCACAAGAGCGGCAGATACTTCATGCGGCGCCTCCCATCAGGAGGCCCTTGTCCAGATGCAGCGTACGTTTCGCGCGCTCGGCCGCGCGCGGATCGTGCGTGACCATCACGATGGTCTTGCCGTGATCGCGGTTGAGCGTCTGAAGCAGGTCGAGAATTTCGTCGCCGGCCTTGCGGTCCAGGTCACCCGTGGGCTCGTCGGCCAGAAGGAGCGCAGGGTCGGTCACAATGGCGCGCGCGATACCCACGCGCTGCTCCTGGCCACCTGACAACTGCCGCGGGTAGTGCCTGGCCCTTTCGCTGAGGCCCACTACCTTGAGCGCGATGGCCACGCGCTTGCGGCGCTCGGCCTTCGAGAGCTTGGTCAGCAACAAGGGCAGTTCCACGTTCCGTTCCGCCGTGAGGACGGGCAGGAGGTTGTAGAGCTGGAAGACAAACCCGATGTGCTGCGATCTCCATCGCGACAGCTGCGATCCCGACAGCGTGGCGATGTCGGACCCGCCCACCTCAAGCGCTCCGGCCGAGGGGCGGTCAAGCCCACCCATCAGGTTCAGCAGCGTCGTCTTACCAGAGCCTGACGGCCCCATCAGCGCCAGGAAGTCGCCCTGGGGAATGTCGAGGTTGACGCCCTGCAGGACGTCGATGCGCTCGTTGCCGCGGGTGAAGTACTTGTGGACGCCGTTAATCCGAACGAGTGGGTTCATATGGGTTCCTACTTCACGACTACGCGGGCACCGTCTACCATCGCGGGCGGAGGCACGACAACAACGCGCTCGCCGGCCCGGAGGCCGGCCACAATTTCCTGGCGCTCGCCGTCGGTGCCGCCGACACGCACGGCGCGGCGCTCCACCGTGTTATCCGGCCGCACCACGAACACCATGGACTGGTCGCCCTCAGTCTTCACAGACGCTTTCGGCACGAGTGATATGGCCTGAGCCGCGGGCGCGTCGGTGTCGTCGGCATCCCGCAGGAATGTGACCTTCACGCCCATATCGGGCAGGATGCGCGGGTCAAGTGAGAGAAATCCGATGCGGACAAGCACCGTCGCCTTCTGTCTGTCGGCCGTCGGCACCGTGGTGATGACGCGAGCGGGAATCTGGAAGTCGGGATACGCGTCAAGCACGGCGGTGACACCCTGCGCGGGCTTCACGCGGTTGATGTAGCTCTCGTTGACGTCCACTTCGATTTCAAGCGACTTCATATCAACGATCGTGGAGATGCCCGTGCGGGTGAAGCCGCCGCCGGCCGACACGGGCGACACCATCTCACCCGCCTGCGCATCTTTGGAAATCGCCACGCCGCTGAAGGGCGCCCGGACGATCATGTTGTCCAGGTCGGTCTGCAGCAGTGCGACCTGTCGTTCCGCCACGTTGATCTGTTCGCGCGAGGAGGCGATCCGGGCGGCCAGTGAGTCGGCCTCGGCCCTGGACCGGTCCACGTCGGCCTGTGTGCCGATACCGTCGGCCGCCAGTTGCACGTAGCGCTTCAGCGTCACCTGCGCCTCTGCCAGCCGCACTTCGGTCTCACGCATGGCGCCCTGGGCGGCCACCAGCTGCGCCTGGGCCAGCGCGTGGGCGGCCTTGGCCGCGGAGTCGTCCAGCCGAGCCAGGATCTGGCCCTCGCGCACGGCCATGCCCTCCTCGACGTTCACCTCCACCAGCTTGCCGGTGACTTTTGATGAGATGGTCGCGCGGCGCCGGGCCGTGACATAGCCCGACGCGTTCAGCACCGAGGCCTGGGCGCCGGCCGCACGCTCTGTTACCGCCACGGCCTCCACTTCAAGGGGTCGCTCGCGGTTGAGCCACTGGTAACCCGCGTAGCCGCCACCGGCCAGCAGGGCCAGCAGCACCAGCCACTTGACCCAGCGGAAGCGGCCCTCGGGCGCCATGGGGGCCCGTTCTATGCGGAGTGCGGCGAGGTCGTCTTTAAGTTCAGTCACTGTCGGCTCGCCATCTTATCTACGGGGAGTGTGACGGGGAAGGGCAGGGGGGTGCTCCGCCCTATCGGTGAACGGAGGCTCCGGGTCGGTAATCTGAAATCCGGATGATCTTCGGCTGTCGTACGTAGGGCATGGGCTGTTCCTCAAGCGCGCCAACCGCCGAGGGCTTGAGGAACAGCCCACGCTACCAACCCCGACTATCGTCCCGGAAACCCGATCCAGCCGCGTGTCAGGTAATCACCCATCGTGATGCCGAAGAGGATGATGAGCCACAGGAATCCGGAGGCCGCCACCACCTTCGTCAGAGGGGTGTTGTACTTGACGCCCATGAAGAACAGGATCACGAGGGTGGCCTTGAAGCCGGCGATGGCGAGAGCGACAGGCGTGTTGAGTGCGCCCAGGTCCATGCGCGCAATGACCACGGTCACGCCCGTGAGGACGATCAGCGTGGCGAAGATCGTATAGTAGAGGCCCTTGGAGCTGATGTGGGACATGGTTCGCTCGTGCGCGTTAGTAATGCTTCCCGATGAGATAAAGCAGCGGGAAGAGAAAAATCCAGACGATGTCGACGAAGTGCCAGTAGAGGCCAGAGATTTCCACCGGGCCGTAGTACTCGGCTGAGAAACGGCCCTTCCAGGCCATCCGGAGGATGATCAGCATCAGCACGATGCCCACCACCATGTGCAGGGCATGGATGCCCGTCATCATGAAGTAGAGCGAAAAATAGAGCTGCTGCGCCGGGTCACGCGCCGGATCGAAATGCGGGCCGGGCACCAGGTGATGCTCAAACTTGGCGGCATATTCGAAGTACTTCACCACCAGGAAGATGGTGCCGAAGATGATCGTGAGGATGAGGTTGACGACCTGCCCCATCCACGCGCCCACCTGGGCCGCGCGCACTGCCAGCGCCATGGTGAGCGAGCTGCAGATCAGAACAACCGTGTTGAGTCCGCCCAGCACCTCATTGAGCTCCTGGCTTCCAGCTAACCAGGCGTCTGGATACAGCGAGCGATAGAGAATGTAGGCCATGAACAGGCCGCCGAAGAACATGACTTCAGTGACCAGGAACACCCACATCCCGAGGACCGAGGCCTCGAGCTGCTGCCCCATGTTGAAAAAATGATGCTGCAGCGCGGGATGATGCGGCTGGTGAGGCGCGTTGGAATTTTCCACGCTAGTTCTCCCTCGCCTTCTGGGCGCGGCCGACGTAGTTGTACGCGTCCTCGGTCACCACCGGCTCGGTCTCGAAGTTCAGCGTGATGGGCGGCGAAGGGATGTCCCACTCGAGGCCCGTCGCGCCCCACGGATTGGCCGGCGCGTTGCGCGGCTTGAAGAGCGACGCCACGAGGTAAATGACGATCAGCAGGTAGCCCACGCCCAGGACGCCGGCACCGCTAGTGGACAGCACGTTCAGAATCTGGAACTCATCCGGATACGCGTGGTATCGGCGAGGCATGCCCAGGTAGCCCACCACAAACTGCGGGAAGAAGGTCAGGTTGAAGCCGGCGAACACCAGGATCGCGGCGATCTTGCCCGCGGTTTCCGGATAGGTGCGCCCCGTCATTTTTGGCCACCAGAAGTGGATGCCGCCCAGGAAGGCCATCACGCCTCCGCCCACCATGCTGTAGTGGACGTGCGCCACGACGAAGTAGGTGTCGTGCAGGTGGACGTCCAGACCCATCGCGCCGAGGAAGAGACCCGTCAGGCCGCCAACCAGGAACAGGCCTATGAATCCGAGGACCCAGTAAGTGGGTGACTCCCAGGTGATCGACCCTTTGTACATGGTCGCCGTCCAGTTGAAAATTTTCAGACCCGACGGCACGGCGACGATCATCGTGATGATCGAGAACACGAGCCCCGCGTAGATGGACTGGCTGCTCACGAACATGTGATGGCCCCAGACAAGGAAGCCGATAATCGCGATCGCCAGGCTCGAGTAGGCTACGACGCTGTAGCCGAAGATCTGCTTGCGCGACACCGCGGCTACCAGTTCGCTAATGACGCCAAAGCCCGGCAAAATCATGATGTAGACGGCCGGGTGCGAATAGAAC
>SYFT01000030.1 GCA_005799825.1 Acidobacteriota bacterium
CAGATCATGGCGGCCGCGGCGCTGCTGGCCACGCGCCCCAAGCCGACCGACGCCGAAATTGATGCGGCCATGAATACCAACCTCTGCAGGTGTGGCACCTACATCCGCATCCGCCAGGGCATCCACGAAGCCGTACGCACCCAAGGCGCCGCGGCAGCGGCGCCGATTATAAAGGACGCCAAATGAGCTCGACGATGACGCTTGACCGCCGAGATTTTTTGCGGGTCACGGCCCTGGCCGGTGGCGGCTTCATGATCGCCACCTACCTCGAACCGCTGGATATTTTTGCGCAAGGCCGCGGCAGCGCGGCACCGCTTGAGCCCAATGCATTTATCTCCATCGACGCAAACGGTATCGTCACCATCACGGCCAAGAACCCCGAGATCGGCCAGGGCGTAAAGGTCATGCTACCGATGCTCATCGCCGAGGAACTCGACGCCGACTGGAAGGACGTCCGTATCGTGCAGGGCGACCTCAACCCAGCCAAGTACGGCAATCAGTCAGCCGGCGGCAGCACGGCAACGCCGAACAACTGGGTCCCGATGCGCCAGATGGGTGGCGCCGCGCGCCACCTGCTGATCGCCGCTGCGGCCGAGCAGTGGGGTGTGCCGGCATCCGAAATCACCACGACGCCAGGCCGTCTGGTGCATGCGTCGTCGAATCGGTCTGCGGGGTATGGCCAGTTTGCGGCCGTTGCGGCGCGAATGACGCCGCCTGCGCTCGCGTCGGTGGCGCTCAAGGACCCGAAGGCCTACCGGTTCATCGGCAAGCCGATGCCCGGCGTGGACAACCACAAGATCGTCACGGGCCAGCCGTTGTTTGGCAGTGACATCAAGCTGCCAGGCATGTTGCACGGCATCTATCAGCGGTGTCCGGTGATCGGCGGCAAGGCCGTCAGCGCGAATCTGGATGCCATCAAGGCACTGCCTGGCATCCGTCACGCATTTATCATTCCGGAAGGCGTCGGCGGTGGATCGATGAGCGGCGTGGCCATCGTGGCCGACAGTTGGTGGTACGCCGAAAACGCGAGGAAGCAGCTGAAGGTGGTGTGGAACGAAGGGCCCACGGCCAATGACAGTACGGTCGGGTTCTCCAAGCAGGCCGCGTCGATGGCCTCGCAGGCACCGCAGAGCACGTCCCGAACGGACGGCGACGTGGAAGCTGCCCTGGCGGGTGCGGCCAAGATGGTCGAGGCGTCGTACGAATATCCGTTCCTTGCGCACGCGCCGATGGAGCCACCGAATGCCACGGCAGTTTTTTCCAGTGGCAAGCTCGAGATGTGGGCGGGCACGCAGCAGCCTGGCGGCGTAGTCAACACCATCGCCACAGCGCTGGGCATCACGCCGGCTGACATCATCGTGCACCTTCCGCGCATGGGCGGCAGTTTTGGACGCCGCCTCTACAACGACTATGTGATCGAGACCGCTGTCATCGCCAAGACCATTGGTGTGCCTGTGCAGATTCGCTGGTCGCGCGAAGACGAAATGCGTCAGGAGGTGTTTAGGCCATCGGGCTACCACCACCTCAAGGGCGGCGTGGATGCCTCTGGCGCACTGGTCGCCTGGCGCAATCATTTCGTGTCGTTCAGCAACGAGGCGCCGCCGCCAGCCGCTGGCGCCCCCACGCAACAGGGCCCGGCCGTACGCCCGGCGCCATCCTCAACGCTGAGTCCCACCGAGTTCCCGGCGCGGTATGTACCACACTTCGCCACGCACGTATCGATGATGCCCCTCGGCGTGACTGTCGGCGCGCATCGCGCGCCGGGAGCGTGCGCGATTTCCTTTGTCATACAGTCATTCCTGGATGAACTGGCGCATGCGGCCGGACAAGATCCGGTGCAGTTCCGGCTCGACTTGATGGCGCGAACGCCGATCGCGCTTCCGCAGCCGGCTGGCGGCAGTGGAGGTAGCGGCGGTGGATTTAATCCAGAACGCATGACTGCGGTGCTGAAGCTCGTCGCTGAGAAATCCGGCTGGGGCACACGCACGTTGCCGGCGGGTACCGGAATGGGCGTCGCCTTCCATTTCAGTCACAGCGGCCATTTTGCCGAGGTGGCCGAAGTCAGCGTTGACGCAAACAAACGCATCAAAGTCAACAAGGTGTGGGTGGCCGGCGACATCGGGCGGCACATCATCAACCCGCTCAATGCCGAGAGCCAGGTACACAGCTCGGTGATCGACGGCTTGAGCCAGCTCATGCTAGAGATCACAGTGGATGGCGGCAAGGTGGTCCAGAGCAACTTCGACACCTACCCCATCCTGCGCATGCGGCAGGCGCCGCCAGTGATCGAATCGCACTGGGTGCTCTCAGACAATAATCCGACGGGATTGGGCGAACCGGTATTGCCGCCGATCATCCCAGCGGTGACCAACGCGATATTCAAGGCCACCGGTACGCGCGTACGTTCCCTACCGCTGACCAAACACGGATTCAGCTGGAGGTAAGACCCGTGACGTTCGACAAGACAAGCGCCCTCATCACGGGCGCGGTAACCGTGTGGTCTGCGTGTGCACTGGCAGCGCCCGCCTTCGCCCGGAAGGCTACGGCGGGACAAAAGACCACCAACGACGGCATCTATTCCAGGGCCCAGGCCGATGCCGCCAAGGCGCCGTACGCCAAGCTCTGCAGTGAATGCCACGCCTTCACGGTGGCAGCCCTCAAGCAGCCCAAAGACCTGCCTCTGGGCGACGAGCCGTTTCTCAAGAAGTGGGAAGGCCGTGCGCTCGACGAGCTCCTCACGCTGATCGTCACGACGATGCCCAATGATGGGTCGGCTGTCGTGAACGACGAGGAAGCGCTCAACCTGCTCGCGTATATGCTTCAGCAGAATGGCTTTGCGCCGGGCAAGGCGCCACTCGACAAGAGCGGCGCGGCTGCCGTCATCGCGCGGCCAACACAGAAGTAGTCCAGGGTCCAGAGCCCAGGATCCAAAGTCTTCAATATGAGAATCATCACCTCCGTCGTCTGCTCAGTCATCGTCGTTCTCTCCGCCGCGACGCTTGTGGCACACAACGTGGCGTTTAAAGGCACGGCGCTTGAGGCGGACAACACCAGCGTTCGCGTGAATGTCGTTGATGCGAAGACCAAAACAGTTGCGCCGATGGTGTTCGTGGTGGACACCGAGACCAAGGTCCTGCGAGACGATGTGGTGGTGACGTTTGCCAATGCGAAGATCCAGAAGGGCGAGCCCATCTCGGTCACCGTGGACCACGACCTGGACGAGGAACTGGCGCAGGTGATTCGCCTGGGCAAGACAACGTAGGCACGATGAAACGGATCGTCCTGGTTCTGGCGCTGTGCTTGTCGGTGCAGCTGAGCGCGATGGACGCGCCGCTGGACCCCGTGCGACTGTCTTCCCTTGCACATCGGCGGTTGTCGCGCAATGCCCTTCACAGCGCAATGGCACCCGCGGATAGAATGGTGGCCACCGAAACTCGGCAGAGGAGCAGCCCCACGAACATCGTCAGAACACTCGCCTTGGCCCTGGTCGTCGCATTGTTGGCCACAGGCACGTCGCACGCGTCGGCGTGGCAGGCCGCCGAGCTCTTTACGTGCTCGATGCATCCACACGTCCTGGACATGAAAGCCGGCACCTGTTCGGTGTGCACAATGGCGCTCAAGCCTCGAGCCATGACACCCACCGAGAAGGAACTGGTGGACTTCGTCAAGGCCTATGACGCCGCGTTCGTGGCCAAGGACCTCGCGAAACTGGCCACCATGTACGCACCAGAGACGGTCGTCTATGAAGGCAGTGGCATCAATCGAGGATGGAAAAACTACAGCGAGACGCACCTCGGACCGGAGTTGAAGGCGTTTGAGAACCTGGAGTTCGCGCATACCAACGTCGTGCCCCACGTGCTGGGCGACGACAGTGCCTACGTCACCGCCGATTACATGATCAAAGCCAAGACCGGTGAGCGCCTGATGGACAGCGGTGGACTGGCGACGTTCGTCCTCTCCAAGGACAGCGGCTTCTGGAAGATTCGGCACACCTCAACCGCGGCTCGGCGCCGGCCGGCCGGTGGGCTTGCGGACTAGGCGAAGCTTCTCTGCGGCCCCGCTGGCCGTCGCCATTCTGCTCGTGGTGGCGTCCGCGCTCTGGCCCGAGGCGCTCGTCGCCCCAGGCGTGTCCAATCGCGACGCCGCTCTCCGTACGGAAATCTAACGCGTCTTTGACGAGAACTTCGGCGTGTATGGGCCGTGCGAGAGTGACCACCACCCAGTCACAGCCCGCTCTTGATCGTCCCCGCGATCTGATCGAGCGTACGTTCGTAGCGACGCGACCCAATCAGCTCTCGGTGTCGGACTGCACGTACGTGGCGACGTGGGCCGAGTTTATGTACATCGCATTCGTGATCGACGTCTTCGCTCGGCGCATTGTAGGGTGGCAGGTCTCGTCGTCGATGCGGACCGACTTCATCCTCGACGCCCTCGAACAAGCAATCTGCGCGCGGGGGAGCGTGCTGCCGGCCGGCTTGGTGCATCACAGCGACCAAGGTACGCAATACCTGTCCATGCGGGACACCGACCGACTGGCGGAAGGCGGCATCGCGCCATCGGCCGGTAGTCACGGCGATGCGTACGACAATGCCCTGGCCGAATCGATCATTGGGCCCTTCAAAACGGCCTGACCCAATTCACTCGCCCTCCGGAATTCCCCATACGATTCACTCTGGGCGCAGCGGCTGGTGAATGTCCACCCGCTCAAGGCCACCGCGCCAACCTCGGCATCGGCACCCCGTTTTATGGCGAGGGCTGGCCACTCTACTGGGAGACGCTGCTGTACGAGATCGGCTTCCACGACACGCCCGAGAAACAAGTAGGCGCTCTGTTCTGGCGCATGCACCGCGCCGCACGCATTGTGTGTTCCCTGAACTTCCACATGGGCCACTGGTCGCCGCAGGACGCCATCGACTTGTTGGTGAACGAAGTGGGCCACGAACGCGAGAACGCCACCGCCGAAGTGCGCCGCTCGTTCCAGGGCAACTACGGCCCGCTCTACCAGGCGGCCTACCTGCTGGACGGCCTGCAACTGCGCGGTCTCAAGGCTGACCTGGTGGACTCGGGCCAGATGAGGCTCAAGGAGTTCCACGATGCGGTCGTGCTGCAGGGCTCGATGCCCTCCCCCCTGACCCGGCTGGCCCTCTCACAGATGCCGCTGACGCGCGACATGAACCTCGATTGGACGTTCTACGGAGAGCTTGGCACGCGGTAGATCGCTGTCGGACAGTCGGTGCTGTGAGCCCAAGGGCTCATCTCAAAGTTGGTGAAGCCATAGCCGACATCAGCCCTTGCGCAGCCGTAACGCATTCGCGATCACCGAGACCGAACTGAGGCTCATCGCGCCTGCGGCAATCATCGGGCTCAGCAATAACCCGAAGACCGGATACAACGCGCCAGCCGCCACCGGCACGCCCACCGTGTTGTAGACAAACGCAAAGAACAAATTCTGCTTGATGTTCGCCATCGTCTGTCGCGACAGGTGCGTGGCGCGGGCCACGCCGCGGAGGTCGCCATGCACCAGCGTGACGCCGGCGCTCTCCATCGC
>SYFT01000031.1 GCA_005799825.1 Acidobacteriota bacterium
CCGAGGCTCTTCGACATCTTCTCGACGCCGTCGAGCCCTTCGAGCAACGGGGTGGTCATCACCACCTGCGCCTCGAGCCCATAGCCCGGCATGATGTCCCGACCCACATTCAAATTGAACAGCTGATCCGTGCCACCCAGTTCGACATCCGCTTTCAAAAACACCGAGTCGTACGCCTGCGCAAGCGGATACAGGAACTCGTGCACGGCGATGGGCTTTCCCGCGTCGAACCGCTGGCGGAAATCGCGCCGCTCCAGCATCTGCGCCACGTTGTATTGTGCGGCCAGTTTGACCATCCCGTCTGCACCCAGTGCCCCCAGCCATCGCGCATTAAAATCCACCACGGTCCTGTCTCGATCCAGCACCTTGAAGACCTGGGCCGTATAGGTCTCGGCGTTGGCGGCAATCTCGTCTTTCGTCATTGGGGGGCGCGTCTTCGATCGCCCCGTAGGATCGCCAATGAGTCCGGTGAAATCGCCGATCACGAAGATGACGCGATGCCCGAGATCCTGGAAGTGCTTCATCTTGCGCAGCAGCACCGTGTGGCCCAGATGCAAATCCGGCGCGGTGGGATCAAACCCAACCTTGACCGTTAGCGGATGGCCGCGCTCGAGCTTTGCTTTGAGCTCGCCGGCGCGCACCACGTCCACGCACCCCTTAGTCAGGTAGGCCAGTTGTTCATCGAGGGTCATCGAATTGGTCACGTTTCACTCACTGGATTTGTTACAACACGGCGTCCATCCACGCGCCATCCCCCGGCGATGATGCGCTGAATCGCCTCCGGGTACACGCGATGTTCCTCGACGAGGATACGCGTCGACAGTGTTTCATACGTGTCATCGTCGCGCACCGGCACAGCGGCTTGCATGATGATGGGCCCGGCATCGAGTTCGGGTGTGACGAAGTGCACCGTCACACCGGACACTTTCACGCCGTGCGCCAGCGCCTCGGCCTGAGCGGCTGCCCCGGGAAATGACGGCAGAAGCGACGGGTGCACGTTCAGGACCGCCTGTGGGAAGGCCTTGCAGAACACCGGGCCCAGTATCCGCATGAAACCCGCCAGGCAGACTAGCCGCACGCCGCGCGCCTTCAGTGCCTGCACCAGCGCCTCGTCGTACGCCTCCACGGAAGGATAGTCCTGATGCGGCAGCGCCAGGGTCTCGATGCCCTGCCCCCTGGACCACTCCAGGCCAGCCGCGTCCGCGCGATTCGACACCACAAGGCGAATGACGGCTCGCAGCCGGCCTGCGGCCACCGCCTCGCCAATCGCTCGCAGATTGGACCCACGGCCGGAGATGAGTACACATAGGGGGACGGGTGTGTTTTCCACAGCATTCGCCATTTCAGGGACAGGTCTCCTCTCGGCCTTGAGAACCAGGCCGAGCTACATACCAACCAACGGCATCAACGCAAACGACAGGCATCTCTCTTGCTAATAGGGGAGCCCCACTCATGCCACGACGCGCCAGATCGAGCCAACGCACCAGCTACTTTCACGTCATCAATCGCAGCGCAAGACGCCTCGTGCTTTTCTCGCAGCCGGCCGATTATCGCGCTTTTCTCTCGATTCTCAGCAAGGCCCTCGATCGGCACCCGGTGCGGCTGATCGCCTATTCCCTGATGCCAAACCACTGGCATCTGGTGATGGGCCCAACTGACACAACGGCGCTCTCGAGGTGCCTGCACTGGGTCACAGCTACCCACGCCGTCCGGCACCACCGGCATCGCAATTCTACTAGTGAGGGACCGGTGTACCAGGGTCGCTTCACGTCAATGAAGATACCCGCTGTGGGCGACCTTGTGCGAGTGTGCCGGTACGTGGAGCGGAATGCGCTGCAGGCCCGACTGGTGCGGCGGGCTCAGGACTGGCCCTGGGCCAGTCTGTCGGAGCGTCTCCACCCCGCGCACGAGCTCCCCCTGGTCAACACGCCATTCCTCTCGTCGCGTGCCTGGGCCGACTACGTCAACACCACCCGCCCCGGAGACGATGCGGGGCACCAGCTGCTCTCGCGGATCCAGCCGTTAGACGACTTCGCCGAGGCGCCAGGCCGCCTCGCCTGAGTCGGACAGCGCGGCCAGGAGCGTCGCCTCGTGAGCGGGCGCACAGACCAGCACCATACCCACGCCCATGTTGAACGCTCGGAACATCTCGTCGTCGGACACGCGGCCGCCGCGCTGGAGCCACGTGAACAGCGGCGGCACGGTCCAGCTGCCTCTGTCGACCCGAGGAGCGCGCCCTTCCGGCATCACGCGGGGCAGATTTTCGGTGAGGCCACCACCGGTAATATGCGCCATCCCCTTGATCCAGCCCTGGTCGAGCACCGGGTAAATGACCGGCAGATAGGTGCGGTGCGGCTGCAGCAACGCCTGCCCCACCGTCATCCCAAGTTCGGCCACCGCGGTATCGACGGTCAGGCCCAACGCGTCAAACACGATACGCCGCGCGAGTGAATACCCGTTTGTGTGCAGACCCGAGGACGACAGACCGATCAGCACATCGCCGGTCTGGATGTTGCGGCCGTCGATCACTTTCGGTCGCGATACAACGCCGACGATGAAGCCGGCGACATCGTATTCGCCGTCGGAGTAGAAGCCCGGCATCTCCGCCGTTTCGCCGCCAAGCAGTGCGCAGCCGTTCGCGACGCACGCCTGCGCCACGCCGGCGACGATTTGTTCAGCTACGTCCGGCGACAGCCTCCCGGTCGCCAGATAGTCGAGGAAGAACAACGGCCGAGCGCCCTGCACGAGAATGTCGTTGACGCAGTGGTTCACGAGATCCACGCCAATCGAGTTGTGGACGCCGGTCATGAACGCCACTTTCAGCTTAGTGCCGACGCCGTCGGCCGATGCCACCAGCACCGGCTCGGGCACTGACGCGTCGAGGGCGAACAATCCGCCGAACGATCCCACGCCCGAGAGCACCCCTGGCGTGTAGGTTTTGCGCGCCATCTGTTTGATGCGGCGCACGACCTCATTGCCCGCATCGATATCCACACCGGCCTGCCGATAGTCGACCACGCTAGAACTCCAATTTGTCGATCAGGACCTGCGCGACT
This sequence comes from Acidobacteriota bacterium, assembly GCA_005799825.1. Taxonomy (GTDB): domain Bacteria; phylum Acidobacteriota; class Vicinamibacteria; order Vicinamibacterales; family SCN-69-37; genus SYFT01. Next base: position 3,057 of record SYFT01000031.1, read on the forward strand.
CGCCGCGTGGCCGAGCCTTCAACCGCCGCCCAGTATGCCCGTCGAATCTCGACAAAGAACCGCTCTTCTTCAAAGTCCTCGGACAACATGTCAAACGCGTCGAGCATCAGGTCCGTCGCCTGGCTCAGCGTCGTTTGCGTTTCGAGCACAGAGAGCATCAGGCCGGGATTTCGCAAGGCGACATGTCCCACGGCCAATGCCACCGCAGCACGGACGGGGTTCGTGGAGGGCCCGCCCACATCGAATAGGACGTTCAGCGCCTGGCGGTCACCACGGGAGGCGAGGGCGCTCAGCGCAAACGCCGCCGCGCGAAGCAGTGTCTGGTGTTGTGGGTCGCTTGCGGCAAACACGAGGGTTTTGGCGAGATACTCAACGTGTGCCGCGCACTCACCGGTGATCAGGCACGACGAGGCTGCGACAGAGGGCTGCAGATCGCGGCCGACAGCCTTCTGCAATTTAGCCAGCACAGACAGCGAGGCTTTGTCGCCGATTTTGCCCAGCGCGAGGATCGCATCATCCTGCAGCGGTCCATCAAGGAGTGCGACGCTCTCAATTGCGGATCGCGCCCAGGTGGCGCGAAAGTCTCCAAGTCCTTCGATGACCGAACCTCGGAAGTAGTCTTCGCCACGCAGAATCAGGGGCTCGAGGGCCTTCCGCACCACCGCATCGGCGTGCGCCGCCGCGAGCGCGCGGGTCAGGCCCGGGCGCACGAACTCGGACTGCTCGCGATCCAACGCCGCGATCAGCGCCTGCACCATTTCCGGATCGGGATGATGCTGGAACCATCCGTAGGTCACGGCGCGGATGCGATCGTTTTCGTCGCCCAGCAACATGCGCATCGTGCTGGTGGCAGACGCCTGACCGAATCCCGCCAGCAGCACCAGCGCACGGTATCGCACGTAGCCATCGGTGTGCAGTCGGGCCGCAGCGGCGAGGACCGGAACGGCTTCGGCCGCCGGTGTTCGTCTGACCACGCGGGCCGCCTCAGTTCGCGTCGGGAAATCGAACGACACCAACTGATCAATCGCGGCCTTGAGGGACATGGGCTGGGCCGGGGCCTGCTGTGCCGGCACAACCGCACCGGCAAGAAGGACACCGGCCAACACCAGGACCGCGGATGATCGCCGGGTCATTTCACCAGCTTCAGCGCCAGTTGGAGATAGGCAGCTTCGTTGCGGGGGAATGCTACTGGATACTCGCCCGTGTAACACGACGTGCAGTAGGACGATCGGTCCGGCCCCGCGGCGGCCAGGAGGCCGTCGAGCGACAGGTATCCGAGGCTGTCGGCTTCGATGTATTTGCGCACTTCCTCAAGCGAATGCGTCGCCGCGATCAGTTCTGCTCGCTGCGGTGTGTCGACGCCGTAGAAACACGGCGAGACTGTGGGCGGGCAGCTGATACGCACGTGGACTTCGGTCGCGCCGGCGGCGCGGACCATCTTCACAATCTTCCGACTGGTGGTGCCTCGCACAAGTGAGTCATCCACCAGCACCACGCGCTTGCCGGCCAGGATGCTTTTGACGGGATTGAGCTTCACGCGCACGCCGAAGTGCCGGATGGACTGCTGCGGTTCGATGAACGTGCGGCCCACATAGTGGTTCCGGATGAGTCCCATCTGCAGCGGCACACCCGCAGCAAACGCGTACCCAGTGGCTGCGCATACGCCGGAGTCGGGAACCGGCACCACCACGTCGGCGTCGGCCGGTTGTTCTTTTGCAAGCTGGCGACCAAATGCCGTTCTCACCTCATTGACGCTCTGGCCGAACACATACGAATCCGGCCGGGCGAAGTACACGTGCTCAAACACGCAATGCGCGCGCTGCGCTCGGGCAAACGGCTTGATCGACTTCACGCCGGCGGCGCTGATGATCAGTACTTCACCCGGCTCGACATCACGCACCCATGTGGCATCGATCAGATCCAGCGCGCAGGTCTCTGAACACACGATGTACGCGTCGCCCAGGCGTCCAATCGTCAGCGGGCGAAACCCATGGGGATCGCGCGCCGCAATCAGGCGGTCCCTAGTCAGCAGAACCAGGGAAAAGGCGCCCTGCGCCTGCTGGATGGCTTCCACAAGCGCCTCGTCCGGCGTGGCCGCTTTGGACCGGGCATACAGATGGAGCAGCACTTCGGTGTCGCTCGTAGTCTGGAAAATCGAGCCCTGCTGCACCAGCGCGTTCCGCAATTCCTCGGCGTTCACCAGATTGCCGTTGTGCCCGACGGCAATCTCGCCATGCGCACAATCGATCTGGATGGGCTGCGCGTTCCGGAGTCCACTTTCACCAGCAGTCGAGTACCGCACGTGGCCAATCGCGCTCGTGCCCACCAAATGTTTGAGCGCGTCTTCGTCGAACGCATCGGCGACGTATCCCATCGCCTTGTGCTGCCTCAGCCGATGCCCGTCCGATGTACTGATGCCCACACTCTCCTGGCCCCGGTGCTGCAAGGCGTAGAGGCCAAGATACGTGAGGTTAGCCGCCTCCGCGTGCCCGAAGATGCCGAAGATGCCGCACTCTTCACGGAACTTGTCGGTCACTGGGCCTCCCTGGTGGATTCGCCGCCAGCCGGGCCGAACACCCTGGCGAAGATGGCGCCCACATTCCGCAGTTGCGCGTCCAGATCAAACGCCTCTTTCACGATCTCTGTTGACAGTACCCGGGTGATATCCACGTCACCCAGGAGCAACGCCTGGAAGTCCGCGCCTTCTTCAAATGACTTCATCGCGTTGCGCTGCACCCAGAGGTAGGCGTCCTCGCGCGAGACTCCGCGCCGCGCAAGTTCCAGCAGCACACTGCCTGAATACACCACGCCGCGCGATCGACCGAGATTCTCGAGCATCCGCGTCGGATACACGACCATCCCGGCGACGATGCGCGTGAAACGCCTGAGCATGTGGTCGAGGGCAATAAAACTATCAGGCAGGATCACGCGTTCGACTGACGAGTGCGAAATGTCGCGCTCGTGCCACAACGCGACGTTCTCGAGCGCCGCCATCGCATTGGCGCGAATCAACCGGGCGAGGCCAGTTACCAGTTCGCAGCCGATGGGATTGCGTTTGTGCGGCATGGCCGACGAACCCTTCTGCCCCTTGGCAAACGGTTCTTCCACTTCGCCGATTTCGGTTTTCTGGAGGCCACGAATCTCCAGCGCAAATTTCTCGAGCGACGCCGCCAGGATGGCCAATGCCGACATCAACTCCGCATGGCGGTCGCGCGATACCACCTGCGATGACACCGGGTCGGCCGACAGGCCCAGGCGCGCGCACACCGCGGCTTCGATGGCCGGGTCCAGGTGTGCAAACGAGCCAACCGCGCCAGACAACTTGCCCACCGCCACCGCCTCGCGCGCCCGCACCAGCCGTTCGCGAGCACGTTGCACTTCGGCATACCACAGCGCCAGCTTGACGCCGAACGTCATCAGCTCGGCGTGCACACCGTGGGTACGCCCGATCATCGGTGTGCGCTCGTGTTCCATCGCGCGGGTGCGAATGGCTGCCGCCAGCGCATCGACCCGAGTGAGCAGCAAATCACACGCCTGGCGCATCTGCAGAGCCAGCGCCGTGTCCAGCACATCCGACGATGTGAGTCCGAAGTGCAGCCATCGCGCGGACGGCCCGACTTTTTCGGACACGGCCGTCGTAAAGGCAATCACATCGTGCTGCGTGACCAGCTCGATCTCGTCGATACGGGCGATGTTAAATGACGCCCGCTCGCGAAGCGTGCGCGCATCCTCGACGGGCACCACCCCCGCGTCAGCCAGCGCGTCGGTCGCGGCCAGTTCCACCTCGAGCCACGCGTCGTAGCGGCGTTGCTCACTCCAGATGGCGCCCATCTCCGGATGGGTGTAACGGGCAATCATGCGTTCGGTACTCCTTGAGTCATCCGCAAACGGTCGGGCGACAATCGACCCCCGCGATCGGGCCCCACCACACTGGCCACCATGCCGTCATCACGAAACAGGTCCTGCGCCACCCGCAACACATCGTCGGCACTGACCGCCTCGATATTCGCCAGCATGGCGTCGAACGAAATGTGACTTCCGAAGACCATCTCTTGACGAGCCAGATGCGACATCCGGCTCGAGGTGTTCTCCAGGCCCAACATAACGCTGCCCTTGAGGTGGTCCTTCGCGCGGCGCAATTCTTCGGCCGGCACCGCCTCGGATCGCAGCCCGTGCAGTTCGTGGAGCGCCAGTGAAATCACTTCGTCCACCTTGTCGGCGCCGCATCCGGCATAGACGCTGATCATGCCCGCGTCAGTGTAGGACGACAGATTGCTGAACACGGAATACGCCAGTCCCCGTTCTTCGCGAATGTGCTGAAACAGGCGGGAGCTCATCGAGCCGCCCAGGATCGTGTTGAGCACAAATACGGCGTGCCGGTCCGCATGGCCCTCGCCGTAGGCGGTGGTCCCCAGACACACGTGGCTCTGTTCAATGTCCTTGACGCGCTCGTCGACGCCCGGCGTCATCGAAGGAGCCGTCACTGCGTCGTCAGACGCCACCGACGACAATGGCCCGAAGACCCGCGCGATGTCGTCGCGGAGACGATCGTGATCGAGATGGCCGGCGGCCGCCACCACCAGATTGGGCGCCACGTAGGTGCGGCGGAAGTAGTTGCGCAACTGCGCCGAGGAGAAACTCGACACCGTCTCGGGCGTGCCGAGGATCGGGCGGCCAAGAGGGTGGCGCGTCCAGAACTTCTGCACAAACATTTCGTGCACAAGGTCATCAGGCGCGTCCTCGACCATCTTGATTTCTTCGAGAATCACGCCCTGCTCACGCACCACGTCGTCGGGCGCCAGTGCCGGATTCAGGAGCATGTCGCTGAGCAAGTCCAGCGCAATCGGCACGTGCTCATCGAGCACCTTGATGTAGTAGCCGGCGTATTCCTTCGACGTGAAGGCATCCACCTGACCGCCGATCGAGTCGATCGCCTGCGCCAGGTCGCGCGCCGATCGTCGTTCGGTCCCCTTGAACAACATATGCTCCACGAAGTGCGCGATGCCGCTCTCGGCATCCGACTCGTGGCGCGAACCGCGGGTCAGCCACACGCCGATGGCCACCGACCGCACGTGCGGCAGGGTTTCAGTGACAAGCCGCAGGCCGGACGGGAACGTCTCGCTCTTCACCATCGCGCGAGCCCAGAACCCTGTAAGTTGTTCAGTAACTGGAGTTTAAACCATAGAATCAAGGCCCGAATGCTATCATGGTCTCTGCCGTGGAACAAGGCTCTGTCGCACTGCCGCCGCTGGATTTTTCTGCGCTCGAACGCCCAGAACTCGAACAGGCCGCCATCGGCCTTGGCCTGCCCGGATTTCGCGGCCGGCAAATCTTCCAATGGATTCATCACCAGGGGGTGTCCGACTTCTCCGCAATGACGAGCCTGCCCCAGGAATTGCGCGCGGCGCTGGCCGCACACGGCGCGATCGCAGAGCCGACCCTGATGGCAAAACAGGTCTCATCAGACGGCACCACCAAATTTCTGCTACAGCTTGGCGACGGCCGGCAAATCGAAGCCGTCTACATTCCGGATACGCCGGCGCAGACCTTCTGCATCTCGACACAGGTCGGGTGCGCGATGGCGTGCGGCTTCTGCCTCACAGGAAAAATGGGATTGCTGCGCAACCTGACTGCCGGAGAAATTTCCGGCCAGGTGCGGGTGCTCGCGAAAGAGACGGGGCTTGCCGCGTCGGCCTTCAACATCGTCCTCATGGGCATGGGCGAACCCCTGCACAACTACGATGCCACGATGAAGGCGCTGAGGATTCTGACCGATGATCAAGGGCTGGCTGTACCGCCGAGGCGCATCACACTGTCCACCGTGGGCGTGCTGCCCGGCCTGCAGCGTCTCGCCGAAGAACCGATCATGCCCAACCTGGCGATTTCCCTGCACGCCACCACCGACGAGCAGCGCGACGTGCTCGCGCCTATCAACCGAAAGTACAAGCTCCGGGAGTTGATGGATGTGTGTCGCGCGTTTCCGTTGCGGCGCCGCGGCCGCATCACGTTCGAATACGTGTTGCTCGACCAGGTCAACGACACACCGGACGACGCGCGGCGTTTGGTGCGCCTGCTCGAAGGCATTCAGGCGAAGGTGAACCTGCTGCCGCTCAATGAGGCTGCGGGGATCCCCTACCGGCGGCCGTCCGACGAGCGGGTGAATGCGTTTGCAGCCATCCTCGCCGAGCGCGGCGTCACGGTGTCCGTACGCAAGAGCCGCGGCCGCGACATTCGCGCGGCGTGTGGCCAGTTATTGGTGGAAACCGTGAAATGAGCTATTTCTTCTGCGCCAGCCGTGCAGCGGCGGCCTCGACCTTCGCTTCGAGTCCAACCTTGTAGGCGACCACGCGCTCGGCCAACGCAGGGTCACCGAGCGCGATCATCTGCGCTGCCAGCACGCCGGCGTTGGTCGCGCCTGGCTTGCCAATCGCCACGGTGGCTACCGGCACTCCCGGCGGCATCTGCACGGTGGACAAGAGCGCGTCCATGCCCTTGAGCGCGGATGAATCGATCGGCACACCGATGACCGGGCGGGGCGTATGCGCCGCCACCACGCCGGCCAGATGCGCGGCCGCACCGGCACCCACGATAAAGACCTTCACGCCGCGTGTGTGCGCATCGTCGACCAGGCGCAGAACGCGCGCGGGCGACCGGTGCGCGGAGGCGACGGTCATCTCCCACACCAGGCCAAACTCGGTCAACGCAGCACCCGCCGCCGACATCACGTCGGCGTCGGAATCGGAGCCCATCAGAATCAGCACATCCATGGTGAATCACTCATCCAGCTGCTTGAAGGCCACGCCGATATCGGTGCGGTACTGCATGCCGTCAAAGTGTATCGCGGCGGCGGCGGCGTAGGCGCGGGTTCTGGCGTGGGCGTGTGTGGCCGCGCGGGCCACGACCGTCAGCACACGGCCACCCGCGGTCACAACCCGATCGCCCTCGGTAGCGGTGCCGGCGTGGAACACGGTGACACCTTCCGCAGGCGGCACCGCCAGGCCATTGATGGTGACGCCGGGCGAGATGGGACCGGGGTAGCCGGCCGACGCCAGCACGACACCGACAGCCGCCCCCTCAGACAGCTGAGGAGCCTGCGGCACAAGCCGGCCTTCTGCCGCAGCGAGAAGCGTGACGGCAAAACTCCCTTCGATCAGCGGAAGAACCACTTGAGCCTCGGGATCGCCAAGCCGGACGTTGAATTCGATGACCTTGGGCCCATCGGGCGTCAGCATAAGGCTGACATACAGGAACCCCCGATAGCCGCCATCGGCCTGGAACCCATCAATTACGGGCTGGACGATGGTGCGCATCACCGTGGACTCAAGCTCCGGCGTCATCAGCGGGCTGGGCGCAAACGCCCCCATACCGCCCGTATTGGGCCCGCGATCGGCGTCAAAAATGCGTTTGTGGTCCTGCGCGGTGCCCAGCACCACTGCTCGTTTCCCATCACAGAGGGCGAAAAACGAAACCTCTGGGCCGGTCAGGCACTCCTCAATTACTAGAGTGCTACCTGCCTCGCCAAACGCCCGATCGACCATGGCCGTCCGAACGGCCGCTTCGGCCTCCGCCCGGTCGACGGCCACCACCACTCCCTTGCCGCCGGCCAGTCCGTCGGCCTTGACGACCACGGGGAAGCCGAACCGATCGCCAGCGACCGCGGCCATCGCTGCTTCGGATGTGTCGCACGCGAGGAACCTCGCAGTGGGAATGTCGGCACGGGTCATGAAGTGTTTTGAAAACACTTTGGACGTTTCGAGTCCGGCAGCGTATTTGGGGGGGCCCACAATGGCCAGTCCGGCGGCCCGAAACCGATCGGCAATGCCCTTGTCCAGAGCGGCTTCCGGGCCAACCACGGTCAGTGAGACCTGCTCGCGAATGGCCAGCGCCAGCAGGCCCTCCACGTCTGTAGCTTCCAGGGGAAAACACCGGGCCTCGGAGGTAATTCCAGGGTTCCCGGGCGCGCAAATGACCCCGGTGACCTCGGGGTCCTGCGCCAACCGCCAAGCCAGGGCATGCTCCCGGCCACCTCCACCCACGACAAGGACGTTCATGAAGGGATTCTAGCGCCCTCGTGGCGTGATAGGCTGTGGTGTTGTCCCTCGGGGCACAATTCAATAGGGAAGGGGGTGTGCATCCATGGCAGAAGTTCGAATCCAGGAAGGCGAGTCCATCGAGAGCGCGTTGCGCCGTTTCAAGCGGAAGGTGCAGCAGGAAGACATCATCAAGGACATCAAGAAACACTCCTTTTACTTGAAGCCCGGCGACAAGAAGCGGGTCAAGTCCGCTCTGGCGCGCAAGCGGTCGCGCAAGAAGCTGCGTCGCGACGTCGAGTAGATCCCCGCACGAAGAGCACGCCTGATTGACGCCCCGCACCCGCCCAAAACGGGTACGGGGCGTTGTCCCTTGTCAAATCGATCGGTCACGCCCTAGACTTAGGCGCAAGATTGTGGTCCCTGGGTCCGGACACTCAGGAGTTGTGCGCGCTTTGGCGCGCGGCTCCTGCCGGGGACGCGAACGAAGTGCGCCGGATGGAAGCGGCAGCAACAGGAGTGGGCATGCAGATCGACGAACGAATTGTGGGCGAGGTCATCATTCTGGACCTCAAGGGCAAAATTACCCTGAACGAGGGTGACGAAGTCCTGAAGGACAAAATCAACTCGCTCATCATGCAGGACAAAAAGCGCGTCCTGCTGAACCTGGCAGAGGTTCCGTACATTGACAGCGCAGGTCTCGGTGAAATCGTCCGTACGTACACGACCGTGAGCCGCCAGGGCGGCCAGCTGAAGCTGGTCAACCTGACCAAGCGCATCACTGACCTCTTGATGATCACGAAACTGCTCACCGTCTTCGAGACCTTCGACGCCGAGCAGGACGCGCTCAAGAGTTACAAATAACGGTTCTTCAGCCGTCGCCTGAATTTCAGAGTCGATTGACTGGTGCGCCCTAAGGGCACGTCCCTTCGTCGCGCCCGCCTTCGCCAAGGCTACGGCGGGTAGGCCTGTATGGCGCGAAGTATCCTTCGTCCAAATCGCGGTGCGTCAACAGACGCCCTCGCCAACGGCCCGGCACGCCGGCGGCCGTGGGTGGTGGACCTGCTGCTGTCGCTGCGTCCGGCGCAGTGGACCAAGAATCTCATCCTGTTCGCCGGCCTGATCTTCGGCGAACGATTGCTGGATCTGGCGGCCGTCAAAGCCTCGGTCCTCGGATTCCTGGTGTTCTGCGTGCTGTCGGGAGTGGTGTATCTGGTCAACGACGTGCGCGACGTTGTGGCCGACCGGCTCCATCCCGCCAAATCAAGACGTCCCATCGCCGCCGGCGCCATCTCCTCCTCGTCTGCCCTCACGGCCGCGCTTGTTCTTGTCTCCGCCGGACTGGGCGTTGCGTGGTGGCTGGCGCCAACATTTGGCCTGGTCGCAACGGCTTACGTTTCTCTGCTCACCATCTATTCCACGGCGCTCAAACACCTGGTGATCCTCGACGTGCTGACCATCGCAGGCGGCTTTGTGCTGCGCGCGGTGGGCGGCGCGGTGGTGATTGGGATCGCCATCAGTCAATGGTTACTCGTCATCACCCTGCTTGGCGCGTTGTTCCTAGCGTTGGGCAAACGGCGAGGCGAGATTGCCACGCTGGTGAATGGCGGCGCTGGCCACCGACCGATCCTGACGCATTACTCCATCGAGCTCCTCGACCAGCTCATCACCATTGTCGCGAGCGCGACGCTGCTGTCGTACGCGTTTTACACCATCAATCCGGAAACCGTCGCAAAGTTCGGTACGGACCGGCTGCTCTTGACCTTGCCGTTCCCGTTGTACGGCGTGTTCCGGTATCTCTATCTCATTCACAAGCATGACGGCGGGGCGAACCCGTCCGAAACGCTTATCTCGGATCGGCCGATTCTGCTCTGCGTGGCCCTGTGGACCTGCGCAGTGGCCGTCATCATTTACGGGCCGTGGCGCTGACGCCGGGCCGAAGGATCAGGGTGTATTTTCCATGAGTGATTTTCAAGTCAAGTCAGACGCCGTGGATGTGGACGCGATCATGCGCCAGATTCGCGCACGTATCCGCGAGAAGCGCGGCACCGACTACACCGAGGCCGAAGTGCAGGAACTGGCCAAGGTCAAGCTCGAGCAGTTCCTGGATCCGAAGGGTGTGCGCTCCGACCTGGTCGCGCAGTTCCGCCGTACGCGGACGATCAGCCCGGCGCCACCGAATTATGATTTTGAAGACGATACGATCTACAAAACGCGTCGCGGCCCGTTGCGGACGATTCGCCGTCTGCTCAACCCCATCCTGAAGCTCTTTCTCAACCCGAACCCCATTGCCGCAGCGCTGCACGTGCAGGCCCGTGTGAACGAGGAGTTCCACCAGCGCTTCCGGCAGCGCGAGGACATGGACCCGCTGTATTACGAACTGGTGCACAACCTGGCGCTCGAGGTCACTCGCCTCGGCATCGAAGTGCACAACATGAAGATGCGGGTCGAGTCGGTGTCGAGCCGCATCGACTTTGACGAACGCCGCGGCCGCGCGCTTGAGACCGTGGTCCAATACAAACAGGCGCGCCCGCAGCAGCAGCAGCAGCGGCCGCAATCGCAGTCGCAACGCCAACAGGATCTACTGGCACAGGATCAGCGCCCGCAGGAAGCGCGCCAGCAGACCCCGTCCATGAACGCGCCCACCGCCCCTGCGGCGGTTGCCGGCGCTCCCGTCGTGGCCATGCCCGTGACTATCCCTGCGGGAGACTCGATTGGTGAGGCCGCAGCCATGCCAACGCCTGTCTCAGCCGCGGCGCCTGCGGCCGATCGCGGCGACCGGCACGACGGCGAAGGTGAACGTCGGCGTCGTCGGCGGCGGCGTCGCCGGCGTCCAGGCCAGAACATGGGTGATCAGCAATTCAGCTCGGGCGGCGGGGCTAACGCCGGAGATGATGCGGGTGACTACTCGTCTACGGATACAGGCGCTGATTCAGGTAACGACGAGAAGTGAAAATCGCGATCGTGGTCCAGCGGTACGGCAGTGAAATCAACGGCGGGGCCGAGTTGCACGCGCGGTATGTCGCCGAGCGGCTCTCGCGCCACGCAACGGTCGAGGTCCTGACCACATGCGCCAAGGACTACCTGACGTGGAAGAACGAGTGGCCGTCCGGAGAGGAAACCGTCAACGGGATTCGTGTGCGGCGATTCCCCGTTTCATGTCCGCGCAACACGGATGACTTCGGCCGCCGTTCGGCCCTCGTGTTCGACCGCCAGCATTCCCTTGCGGATGAACTGGCTTGGCTCGACAGCGAGGGTCCGAAAAGCCCGGCGCTGATCCGTCACATCGATCAGGTTCGCGACAAGTTTGATTTTTTCCTGTTCTTCAGTGCACGGTATTACCACGCGTGGCATGGCGCGCGAGCGGTACGGGGCAAGGCGATTCTCGTTCCGACGGCGGAACGCGATCCGGCGATGGGGCTGCACATGTTCGGCCCGATGTTCCGCGATGTACGCGCGCTCATGTACAACTCGTTCGAGGAACGCGACCTCATTCACGGTGTCAGCGGGAATCAGGCAGTCCCGGGTGTCGTGGTGGGTGTAGGCTCTGCAATTCCCGAGCGCACACAGCCCTGGCGCTTCCGCAAGAAGTTCAATGTGAAGCGGCCGTTCGCCATCTACATCGGTCGCATCGATGACAACAAGGGTTGCCCGGCGCTGTTCGAACACTTCATCAACTACGCGGCCAACTACCCGCGTGGACTCGATCTGATCCTGCTCGGCAAGGCGGTCATCCCAGTTCCCTCGCATCCGCGCCTCCGCGCCGTCGGATTCGTCTCTGAGGAAGACAAGTTCGACGGGTTAGCTGCAGCCGACCTGCTGGTCATGCCGTCGCAGTTCGAGAGCCTCTCAATGGTGGCGCTTGAAGCGTGGGCGCTAGGTAAGCCCGTGCTGGTCAACGGCGCGTGCGACGTCCTGCGCGGGCAAACGCTGCGCGCGAACGGCGGTCTCTGCTATGAGTCGTTCGATGAGTTCGCCGAAGCGATGTATTGCCTTGAAGCCAGTGGGCCCATTGGCGCCATTCTCGGCCGCCAGGGCCGCGAATTTTTTAAGCGCCACTATGCCTGGCCGGTCATCGAAAAGAAGTATCTGGACATGTTTGACCGGCTCAAACGCGATTCCTCGGTGCGCCCCGTCGAACCCTGGCCTGGCTGGTGGGCTCGTCGCAGGCGCACCCTTCCCCCTGCACGGCAAATCGTGGACAGCGTTCCGGCGGGTCCGGTGCTGCGATAACCCATGCGCCCCAAGGTCCATCAGGTGCTGGCGACCCTTGGCTATGGCGATGCCATCGGTCACGAGGTGCTGGGTATTCGCCGGGCGCTGCGGTCCGCAGGCTACGACTCCGAGATCATCGTCGAGACCGCAGACCCGCGGCTTGAAGACCTCACCGTGGACTATCGCGACATTGTCGGTGATGTCAGCGAAGACGACCTGCTGATTCATCACTTCTCACTGGGATCACGGGCGTCGCGCACCGCATTCGCCCTGCCAGCGCGGATGGCATTGATTTACCACAACATCACGCCACCCGAGTACTTCATCGGCGTGCACGATCAACTGGTGCGCCAGTGTTACCACGGCCGCCGGGAACTGACTGCGTATCGCACGCGGTGCGAACTAGCGCTTGGCGACTCGGAGTTCAACCGTCAGGAGCTTGAGTCGCTCGGGTTCGAGCCGACGGGTGTTCTGCACGTCGTGCCCGACTTCTCGCATCTTGATGCCGCGCCTGACGCGCGCGTGCTCGATGCGTATGACGACGAGTGGACGAACATCCTGTTTGTGGGCCGTTTGGTCCCCAACAAGCGACCAGACGATGTCATTCGATTCTTTCACGCCTACAAAACCACCTACAACCCACGGTCGCGGCTGATCATCGCCGGAGCCCACGGCGGATTCGAAGCGTACCTGGCGCAGATCTATGCCTTCATCGCCGCTTTGGGCGTGCAGGACGTTCACATCCTGGGCCAGGTCACGAATGAGGCCCTGATCGCGCTCTATGACGTGGCGGATCTCTTCCTCTGTGCCAGTGAACACGAGGGCTTCTGCGTGCCCATCGTCGAGTCGTTTCACAAACGGGTTCCCGTTCTCGCCTACGCGGCCACGGCCGTGCCATCGACCATGGATGGTGGCGGCGTCCTGTACACGGAGAAACACCAGGGCCGTGTGGCTGCGCTAATCCATTCGCTGACCAGCGATGCCCGGCTTGCCGATGATGTGTTGCTGGCCCAGGATGACGCGCTCGATCGACTGCGCGCGCGCGACTTTGACGGCACGCTGCTACGGTTTATGGAGCAGGCCCTTTCGACACCACGCCGACATGTGCCTTCGGTGGCCTACGACTTCTGGCGCCAGTTCAAGCTGGCTGATGAGCTTGAAGAAATTCGGCAGTACCGCCCGGGCGCGTTCAGGGCGCTGCCCCTGGAAGACGATGTGGCGCCGATCGCGGATCTGGGGCATCGCGCATGATCGTCAATCAGTGGATCCCGGCCGCGCACCGGGGAGATGCCATCGGTGACAACGCACGCATGATGCGAGACCTGTTCAGGTTCTGGGGCCATGAATCAGAGATCTATTCACTGACGGTTGATACAGACCTCGCGTCAGAGATCCGGTACTGGTCGGACCCGGGCGCCAGGCAAGGCGACATTACGATTTTTCACTTCGCGGTTCCGTCGCCTATGACCCGAGTGTTCGGTACGCTGCCGGGCGCACGGGTGCTGCTCTACCACAACGTCACACCGGCGCATTTTTTTGCGCCCTTCGACATCGGCATCAGCCGATTTGTAGCCGAGGGTCGGCGCGAACTGGCGACGCTGGCTGGGCGCACGGATCTGGCACTCGGGGTCTCCGACTACAACCGCCAGGAGCTTGTGTCCCTCGGCTTTGGGCGCACAGGCGTGTTTCCAATTGTTGTTGATACCGCGAGGCTGACGACGGCCCCACCAGTGCCGTCTCTGGAACTTTTGCTCAAGGACGGCCTCGCCAACATCCTCTTCGTCGGGCGCATCGCTCCCAACAAGATGATCGAAGACCACATTCGACTGGCCGAGCACTACAAGCGGCACGTGGACATCTACTACCGGTTCATTTTTGTCGGCAACTACAACGCCGTCCCCGAGTACTACGCCACCATCCGTGCTTTGATTGCCGAGTACCGGATGTTGCCGGATCGGTTCTGGTTTACCGGTCCGGTGCCCGACCGGGAACTGGCCGCGTACTATCGCCATGCGCACGCCTATGTGTCGCTCAGCGAGCACGAGGGTTTCTGTGTACCACTCGTCGAGGCGATGGCTATGGACGTGCCGGTGCTGGCCTATGCAGCGGCCGCCGTGCCCGAAACCCTGGGTGGCGCTGGCGTGGCCTTTGCACCAAAAGATCTCGAAATGGCGGCCGAAATACTCGGTGCCCTCGTCTACGACGAACCACTACGGCGCCAGGTCATCGCGGGCCAGCAGCGGCGTCTCTCGGCGTTCCACATCGACACCCTGGCGCCGCGCCTTCAGTCACTCCTGGCAGAGGTCGCATGACGCGTCACATCCACAGAAAGCTCCTGTGAAAATTGCCTTCATCGTCCAGCGCTATGGCACCGAGATCCTCGGCGGGGCCGAGTATCACTGCCGCCTGATTGCGGAACGTCTCGCCGAACGCCACCAGGTGGATGTGTTGACGACGTGCGCGCGCGACTACATCACCTGGGACAACGTGTATCCGGAGGGGACCGATCGGGTCCGGGGCGTCATGCTACGCCGCTTCGCCAATGCGCACACGAGGGATCTGGACGCGTTCAACCAGTATTCCGACTGGATCTTCAACAACCGGCACACGCCGGCCGACGAAATGGAGTGGCTCAAGCAGCAGGGCCCCTGGTCGCCAGGTCTCATCGACTACCTCGAGCGACACCACCAGTCGTACGACATCCTGATCTTTTTCACGTACCTGTATGCACCGACGGTGATGGGCCTGCGCATCGCGCCGTCCAAGAGCCTGCTGGTGCCGACGACCCACGACGAACCCGCGATCCGGCTCAGCATCTACGAGGATGTCTTTTCGAGTGCCGCAGGCATCGTGTGGAACACCGAGGCCGAGCGGCGATTCGTGAGTGAGCGGTTTCATTTGCGCGCGCTCGTGGAAGACGTGGTGGGCTGCGGTGTTGATGTGCCTGAGGCGCGGTTCTCGGGCATCGAAACTGTCGCGGAGCTCGCACCCGTGCTGCCGACTGCGACTGAGCCACTGCCCTCACACATCGAAGGCCCGGCCAACGCGTTCCGGCGCCGACACCGGATTCACGAACCGTTCGCGCTGTATGGCGGCCGCATCGACCCGGGCAAAGGCTGCGAAGAACTGTTCGAGCATTTCCAGGCGTTCCTCGCTGAGGGCGGCGATGCCACGCTGATGCTGATGGGCGTCAAACTGATGCCCCTGCCTGACGATCCGCACGTGCGCTTCGCCGGCATTCTTCCGGACGAAGAACGCCTGCACGCCATCGAAGCAGCAACGGCCGTGGTGGTGCCTTCGCCGCATGAAAGCTTATCGCTGCTCGCGCTCGAAGCGTTTGCGGTTGGCACACCCGTGCTGGTCAATGGCCGCTCCGAAGTACTGGTGGACCATGTCCGCCGCAGCCACGCGGGCTTGTATTATGAGAACCAGTGGGAATTCGTGGAAGCGTTCAAGTTGCTGACGCACGATAAGGCATTACGAGCGGCCATGGGCCGGAACGGCAAGGCGTATGTGAACCGCAACTACCGATGGGACATCATCCTGTCGAAGTACGAGCGCATGATGGCTCGCCTTCGTCCGCCCCAGCGCGACGCCCGCGAGACCCGCGAAATCAATGACGCGCGCGAGCCGCACCGCGGCGATCGGCGGCCCCAGCAGTCGCCGCCGTCATCGGCACAGCGGCAGGACCGACGGCCGCAGGGGCGGCGATCGGGCGGCAAGCCGGACGGGCGGCAGGGCGGCAGCGGCGGGCGGCAAGGCCATCCCCGTGACGGCCGTCAGCGGCCAAGATAACTCTAGGCGATGGCGGGACACGGAAGCCGCGAAGCCGGGTTGGCCATGAATCCGGCCACGTTCAGAACAATCGGGCATCGACTGGTCGATCAGATCGCCGCTCGTCTGGAAGCACTGCCTGGCGGACCGATCACCCCCGACGGGTCGCCTTCAGGTGTGCGCGATGCGCTGGATCTACACGGCTCGTTTCCTGAAGCGGGGATGGACGCGGCGCAACTCCTCGAATAGACGACAAATCGACTCTTCGCCCGCTCGTTGTTCAACGGCCACCCCAGGTTCTTCGGCTACATCACCTCGTCTCCAGCGCCGATCGGCATGCTTGGCGATTTGTTCGACGCGGCGGTAAATCCGAATCTGGGTAGTTGGACGCTCTCACCTGCCGCCACCGAAGATGAGTCGCAAACCGTGCTGTAGATCGCCCAGGTCCTTGCGTATCCGGATGACTGCGGCGGCGTGCTGGTCAGCGGCGGCAACGTGGCGCATTTTGTGTGCTTCCTAGCGGCGCGCGCAGCCAAAGCGGACTGGGATGTCCGCACGTGTGTAGGCAGGGGCGCTGGACGCAGGCTGTGCGTGTATGGATCTGCCGAGATGCATACCTGGATTCAGAAAGCCGCGGACATGTCGGGGCTCGGCATCGATGCCATTCGATGGATCCCGATCGGCGCGGACCTACGCATGGACGTGGATGCCCTGCGGCAACAGATCGTCTCAGACACCGCTGCGGGGGATTTGCCATTCCTAGTTGTCGGCACTGCCGGGTCGGTCAGCACTGGGGTCGTCGATCAGCTGAGAGACATCAGTGCGGTGTGCAAGGAACACGGCGTGTGGTTCCACGTGGACGGCGCGTATGGCGGCTTTGCCGCGACTCTTCCTCAGGCGCCCGATGATCTGCGGGCACTCAGCCTGGCAGACTCGGTGGCCGTGGACCCGCACAAGTGGCTCTACGCACCACTCGAAGCTTGCTGCGCCCTCGTGCGCGATGTCGAGGCTTTGCGGGCGACCTGCGGGTATCACTCGCCGTATTACCACTTTTCCCAGCACGCATTGAACTATGTGGACCTCGGGCCTGAAGCATCGCCACGTTTCGTTATGTGCCTGCTGACCTGCGCGCGACAATCAGCGAGCCCGCCACGGAAGCCCACTTGGATGCGCTCAATCGCCCGCTGGTGGATCGACTGCAGCGCGGAGGCAAGACGTTCGTCTCGAATATGCTACTCCACGGTCGTTATGTCAGGCGCGCGTGCGTCATGAACTTCCACACGACCGAAAGCGATGTTGAGGCTGTGCCGGCGATCGCGGTCCGCATGGGCCAGGCGATCGATGCCGAATTGCGGCCCTAAGCCTATCCCAGCCAGATCCGCGCGTTGCGGAAGAGGCGCATCCAGGCGCCGTCTTCGCCCCAGGCCGCCGGGGCCCAGGAGTTCTGCACGGTGCGAAACACGCGTTCCGGGTGTGGCATCGTGATGGTGACGCGGCCGTCTTCTGAACACACCGCCGCCACGGCGCCGGCAGATCCGTTGGGATTGGAGGGGAAGCGCTGCGTCTGGCGGCCCCGCGTGTCCACATACCGAAGCGCCACGCCTTGAAGGGCCTCAAGCGCCGAAAGGTCAGACGCGTCGCCAAACTCCGCCTGGCCTTCGCCATGCGCCACCACAATCGGAATCTGTGAGCCGTGCATGCCGGCGAGCAGGACTGACGAACTGGCCTCCACGCGCACCACCGCCACGCGCGCCTCGTACTGCTCGGAGAGATTGCGCACGAACCGAGGCCAGTGTGAGGAGCCGGGCACAAGCTCGCGCAGGTTCGAGATCATCTGGCAACCATTACACATGCCGACCGCGAAGGTATCGGTCCGAGTGAAAAATGCCGCGAACTGGTCCCGCGCTCGGGCGTTGAAGAGGATCGTCTTCGCCCATCCCTCGCCGGCGCCAAGGACGTCGCCGTACGAAAAACCTCCACACGCCGCCATGCCCTTGAAGGCGGCCAGGTCGATGCGGCCGCCGAGGATGTCGCTCATGTGTACGTCCACGGGTGAGAAACCGGCGCGGTCGAACGCTGCGGCCATTTCGTACTGCCCGTTCACGCCTTGCTCTCGAAGAATTGCGATGCGGGGCCGTACGCCGGTGGTGATGAAAGGCGCGGCATGGTCCTCGGTCGTCGAATACGTCAACGCCGCTGACAAGCCCGGATCAGCATCATCGAGCAGGGCGTCGTACTCTTCGCGCGCACAGTCGGGGTTGTCACGACGACTCTGCATCGCGAAACTCAGCTCGGCCCAGGCCCGATGGAGGTCTGCGCGGGATGCGCTGTGGATCTCTCGACCGCCAGACTTCATCCGCAGGGTCGCGCCGGGCACGGCGGTGCCGATGCGATGTGTCATCGCGCCCAGGCCCGCCGCCGCACACCGTTCGAGGACAACTGGTACGTCTGCCAACCGCACCTGTAGCACAGCGCCGAGCTCCTCGTTGAACAGCACCGCCAGGGAGTCGCCGCCGAGTGATGAGAGCTCCACGTCGAGTCCGCAATGGCCGGCAAACGCCATCTCTGCGAGGGTAGCGAACAGCCCGCCGTCCGACCGGTCGTGGTACGCCACCACGTGGCCGTCGGCCATCGAACGCTGCATGACGTCAAACAACGCACTCAGCCGAGCGGGATCATCCAGATCCGGCGCCTCGCCGCCGACGCGGTTCCAGGCAAGGGCGAGCGCAGAGCCACCGAGCCGGTTCCTGCCCGCACCCAGGTCGATCAGCAATAGCTCCGCGGCCGCATCCGTACGCAGAACTGGCGTGACGCAGGCGCGCACATCCAGCACAGGCGCAAAGGAAGACACGATGAGCGACAGCGGCGCGGTGACGACGTGCTCACGACCGGCGGCCTGCCACCGTGTCTGCATGGACAAGGAGTCTTTGCCAACCGGAATGACCAGGCCCAGAGCAGGACACAGTTCCATGCCGACAGCCCGGACGGTATCAAACAGCGCCTGGTCTTCGCCGCGATGGCCCGCGGCCGCCATCCAATTCGCAGAGAGCTTCACGTCAGTCAGCTTCGCGATGCGTGCACTCGCGATGTTGGTGATGGCCTCCGCCACCGCCATGCGGCCAGACGCTGGCGCGTCCAACATGGCGAGTGGTGTGCGCTCGCCCATCGCGATCGCTTCGCCGACATAGGTGTCGTAGCCGGTCAGTGTCACGCCGGCGTCGGCCACCGGTACCTGCCAGGGGCCGACCATCTGATCGCGGCTCACCAATCCGGTGACACTGCGGTCGCCGATCGTGACAAGGAACCCCTTACTCCCAACCGCAGGCATGCGAAGCACCCGTTCAATCGCGTCAGCAATCGTGATGCCGTTGAGCGATAACGAATGGCCTGCCGGGGCCTCGCGCGTGAACGCTCGCCGCATCTTTGGCGACTTGCCAAACAACATCGACAGCGGCAGATCTACCGGCGTGGCCCCAAGTTCCGGGTCCGCTACCTCCAGATGCGGGTCGGCCACCGCTTCGCCCACCACAGCAAAGGGACAGCGTTCGCGTTCGCAGATCTCTCGGAACGTCTGAAGGCTGGCCGGATCGATGGCCAGCACGTACCGCTCCTGCGCCTCATTGCACCACATTTCCAGGGGCGAGAGTGCTGCATCGGCGCTCGGAATGCTGCGAAGGTCGATCCGGCCCCCGCGGCCGGCATCCTTCACCAATTCCGGCAGCGCGTTCGATAAACCACCCGCACCTACGTCGTGAATGAACCGGATCGGGTTCCGGTCCCCACGCTGCCAGCATCGATCGATCACTTCCTGGCAACGATGCTGCATCTCGGCGTTGTCACGCTGGACCGACGCAAAATCCAGTTCCACGTCGCTGGCTCCTGATGACATCGACGATGCCGCACCGCCTCCAAGACCAATCAACATGGCCGGACCGCCGAGGACCATGAGCAGCGACCCCGCGGGCATGTCGCGCTTACGCACGTGCGGCTCGCGGATATTCCCCAGGCCGCCGGCAATCATGATCGGCTTGTGGTAACCACGCACCTGGCCCCGGTCGAGCTGCTCAAGCGTACGGAAGTACCCGCAAATGGCCGGCCGGCCAAATTCGTTGTTAAACGCGGCCGCGCCAATCGGGCCGTCGATCATGATCTGCATCGCAGAAACGATGCGCTCGGGTCTACCGTGGTTTTCCTCCCATGGCTGCTCGTACCCCGGCACTCGCAGGTTCGACACGCTAAAGCCCACCAGGCCGACCTTGGGACGAGCGCCGATCCCGACCGCGCCCTCGTCGCGAATCTCGCCGCCGGAGCCAGTGGAGGCTCCCGGATACGGTGCGATGGCGGTTGGGTGATTGTGGGTCTCGACTTTCATCAAGATGTGAACCGGCTCGTCGTGAAACGCAAACTGGCCGGTCGCCGGATCGGGAAACCAGCGCCGCGTGTCGTGCCCGCGAATCACCGCCGCGTTATCGGAGTACGCACTCAGCACATCAGCCGAGTCGCCGCTCTCATACGTGTTTCGAATCATGCCGAACAGGCTCTTCGCCTGCTCCACTCCATCCACCGTCCACGTGGCGATGAAGATCATGTGCCGGCAGTGTTCGCTGTACGTCTGCGCCACCATCAACAAATCGACATCAGACGGGTTGCGCCCGAGCTCGACACACGCCCCACACAGGTCCTCAAA
>SYFT01000032.1 GCA_005799825.1 Acidobacteriota bacterium
GCCGCCGATTTCGGCGCCAGACGTCCCGATGTTGACGTTCGCGATCCCGCAATCTGACCCACGGGCCGACAGGAACTCCTCCGCCTGCCGCATGCTCTCGGTGAAAATCGCACTCGACAGTCCCTGAGGCACGTCGTTGTGCATCGTCAACGCATCCGAAAACTGGTCGTACTCCATAATGTAGAGAATGGGCGCGAACGTTTCCTGCTTGACGATGGCCGTTTGTGCCGGCATCCGGATGATGGTGGGCTCCACGAAGAACGGCCCCAGGTCAAGACGCCGTACGGCGCCGCAGACCAACTGGCCGCCCTGCGCCTTTGCGCTCTCGATCGTTTCAAACATCTGATCGACCGCCGGCAGGTTGACGAGCGGCCCCATGAGCGTGCCCGGTGCCAGCGCGTCACCAATCGATACCTGGGTATACGCGGCCACCAACCGGTTGACCAACTCGTCGGCGATGCCCTTCTGCACTAGGATGCGGCGCGTTGACGTGCAGCGCTGGCCCGCCGTACCCACGGCGCCGAACACGATGGCCCGCGTGGCTAGTGCCAGATCGGCATCTTCGGCCACGATAATGGCGTTGTTGCCGCCGAGTTCAAGAATGCTCCGCCCGAATCGTCCGGCCACCGCTTCGGCGACGCGACGACCGACGGCCGTTGAGCCGGTGAAGGAAATCAGCGGCACGCGGGCATCGCGCACCAGGCGCTCCCCCACGAGACTGCCCTGGCCGACGACTAGCGAAAAGACCCCGGACACGCCATGGTCGGCCATCACGCGATTGGCAATGTGCTGCACCGCAACGCCACACAGGGGCGCCGGTTCGGCCGGCTTCCAGATCACGGTGTCTCCGCAGACCGCGGCCAACGCGGCGTTCCAGGCCCACACCGCCACCGGGAAATTAAACGCCGAAATGACACCCACCGGACCCAGGGGATGCCACTGCTCCATCATCCGGTGCCCCGGACGTTCGGAGGCCATCGTGAGTCCATACAGTTGCCGGGAGAGGCCGACCGCGAAGTCGCAGATGTCGATCATCTCCTGCACTTCGCCGTGACCCTCGCCGCGGATCTTCCCCATCTCCAGGCTGACCAGATCTCCCAGGGGTTCCTTCATGTCACGTAGCGCGTTGCCGAGATCCCTGACGAGTTCGCCGCGTTTGGGCGCCGGCACCTCACGCCAGGTGCGAAACGCCTCGGCCGATGCGGCCACTACGCGGTCGCAGGTGGTGGCTGACGCCAGCGATACGCTCGCCAATGGCTCACCCGTCGATGGGTTGATGGACACCACGCGCCCGATCTCACCACCATTGCGATACCACTGGTCGTGGCCCGAACTGGCGCCCGCATTTACGTCGTCGATCCGCAGTTTCTCGAGCAGCGCTTTGATCTCGGCCATTGGTCTCCTTCTGGGTGCGTAAGACAACCCCTAACGATACATCATTCGCATTGGGGCAATGGGGCAATGGGCAATGGGTCGGAAATGAGACACTTGGGCGTATGGGTGTGGTTCTTCTCCGCTTGTTTGCGACTGTTGTTTTCTTGTCCCTCGCGTCGCCGGCGTCGGCTCAGTGGTATGGGGCGCTGTATATGGGCGCCAACACTACGAAGGCCGCTGATATCATCGTCAAGGGTGACGGGTACGGCCTGACATTCCCGAAGGTGAGCTTTGAGGCGCAGCCGTTCACATCGCCGCAGTACTACGGATGGCGGCTGGGGCGCTTCCTGTCGAACACGCGGCGGGTGGGCCTGGAACTGGAGTTCATCCACCTAAAAGTCATTGCCAATCCGGACCAGCTGCAGCCTGAGGTGCAGCGGTACCAGATGACCCACGGCCTGAATTTCCTGGTGGCGAACGTGACGTCGCGCATTCCTCTGGGACGCTCGGCGTACGGCGAGGCGCCCCTCGCGCTTGTGACTCGCCTTGGAGGGGGCATCACGCTGCCACACGCCGAAACCACCGTGCGTGGCGAAACCCGGGAACAGTACGAATACGCAGGCCCCGGCGCCCATGCGGCGATCGGGCTAGACGTCCGGTTGAAGGGTCGGCTGTCTTTGTTGACGGAATACAAACTCACGTACGCCAGGCCGAAGATCACGACAGCAAACAACGGCTACGGGCAGACGACGACGCTGTCGCACCATATTGCGATGGGCTTCGCCTTCGGCGTGTCGCGCTGATATCCTGCGCGCGTGTTGCACTTCAGTTGGATCGCTCCCGTCGTTATGGCCGCACACGCGGCCGCCGCAGGTGCGTCCGTTCAGGACGTCCAGGACGCTCAGGTCGCCCCACCGCCGCCCACGCAGACGGCTCCGGCGCCGGCGCCTGACCGTCCCTTCGCACGGCTCTTCCAAAATCTAGGCACGGACTTTGTCAGTCTTGGAAAGGCCGACACCATCGGCATCCTCGGTGCCGGTGGGCTTGCGGCCGCGATCGCGGCGTACTCGGACGACCGGGTGGACCGATGGACGCTCGACCACCCCGCGCCATCCGTGACGGCCATCGGGCGCGTCGGTGGCGAAGGGTGGGTTATGGCGGGAGGAGCAGTGGGCACCTGGGTCGTGGGAAAGGCACTCGATCGCCCGCTGCTGACACACGTGGGCAGCGACCTGATTCGCGCGCAGTTCCTCAACGGCGTGGTCACGCGCGCCGTGAAAATTGCCGTCGGCCGGCAGCGGCCCAGTGGCGGCAGCCACGCATTTCCGTCCGGCCACACTTCGGCGAGCTTCGCATCGGCCGGCGTGTTGCAGCAGCACTTCGGGTGGAAGGTAGGCGCGCCCACCTACGCCGTCGCCGGGTTCGTGGCCTGGACCCGCGTGCGAGACCGCGCGCATCGCGTGAGCGACGTCGTATTCGGCGCGGCCCTGGGCCTGGCTTCAGCCCGCGCGGTCACGCGCGGCCATGACTCGCGCGCGTGGACGGTCACGCCGGTGGCGATTCCCGGAGGCGGGGGGCTTCTGTTCTCCACACGTTGGTAGTCGCACCTCGCGCGCGTGACTGAGCTACCATCGCGGTGCGCGCGCCGTTCCTTCGGTCGCCGCAGGAGGGCTGATGTCCAGATTCTCGACCGTTACACTCCGGGCCGCGCTGGCTCTGGTGGTGGTCGCCGCGATGGCGCCACTGGCCACACCGGCCGCCCAATCCGCCGCACCGCCACAGCGCCTGTCGACGCAGAAGGTGGATGAGCAGTACACCGCACTCATCAAGCAGCACCTGACCGACGCGCGCATCAACACCGAACTGGTGGACCACCTGCCGGCGTCCGACAAAGTGCCGACGCCCTTGAAGTTCCCCGCTGTCGGCCACATTTCGGGACAGCCAGGCGTACTCACCTACGCCAAGGACATCCATGCGTACATGAAGGCCATCGCGGATTCAGGCACGGGCCGCGCGAAGTTCTGGACCATCGGCCAGACCGAAGAGGGCCGCGACCAAATTGTGCTGGCCATCGCCAACGAAGACACGATCAAGAACCTCGACAAGTACAAGGGCTACCTGCAGTCGCTTACTGACCCGCGCAAGACCACCGAGACCCAGGCGCGTCAGATCATCACGCAGGCCAAACCGATCTACTGGCTCACGAGCGGCGTGCATTCCACCGAGCGTGGCGGTCCTGAGATGTTGATGGAGCTGGCGTACCGCCTGGTGGTGGAAGAGTCGCCCTTCATCCAGCAGATTCGCAATAACGTCATCACCTTCATCACACCTGTCGTTGAAGTGGATGGCCGCGAGCGCATCGTCGATACCTACTACTACAACGCCAAGCGCGCCGCGGAGGGCCTCACGGGCCAGCTCGGTCTGCCCTACTGGGGCAAATATGTGGCGCACGACAACAACCGCGACGGCATGGGTCAGTTCCTGTCGATGACCAAGAACGTCATGAAGGTGGCCACGGAGTGGAAGCCCACCATCCTGCACGACCTGCACGAGCAGGCGCAGTTGCTGTACGCCTCCACCGGCACGGGCCCCTACAACGAGCAGCTTGACCCGATCACTATCGGTGAGTGGTGGATGTTCGCGCAGAACGATGTGATGGAAATGACCAAACGCGGTGTGCCCGGTGTGTGGACCTATGGGTTCTATGACGGCTGGACGCCCAACTACATGTTCTATGCCATACACACGCACAACGCGACCGGACGTTTCTACGAGGTCGGCGGCTACAACGTCGGCAACCCAACCACGTATCCGGGAGCTCCGGCAGTGGTGCCGGGCGCAGGTCGCGGCGCACGTGGTGTGGAGCCGGGCACAGCACCTGCCGGCGCACCACAGGCTGGCCGCGGTGGGCGTGGCAACAGCCGCGAGTGGTTCCGTCCGAATCCCGATCCGGGCAACGTCAACTGGGGTCCAAGGGCGCACGTGAACATGAGCCAGTCAGCCGTGTTGTTTGCCCTGAGCTTTACGGGCAAGGACAAAGAGCGATGGCTCGAGAACTACTGGATCAAGAACAAGAACGCTGTGGCGCAGGGCACCAATGGCCCTACGTTCGGCTGGGTCGTTCCCGCCACGCAGACGAGCAAGGCCAATGCTGCCGAAGCGGTGAATGGCCTGATGGCGCAGGGCATGGAAGTGCACACCGCCACGGCCGCATTCACGGCCGGCGACGTGCAGGTCAAACCCGGCGACTGGATTCTGCGCGGCGACCAACCCTATCGCACCGTGGCCGACATCTACTTCCAGGTGCAGGACTATTCGATGTCCAATCCCAGCCCCTATGACGACCTGGGCTGGACGTATCCGATGATGCGCAACCTGGTGATGACCGCCGTCACCGACAAGGCGCTGCTGTCGGCGCCGATGGCGCCAGTCACCACCCCGGTGCGGG
The DNA here is from genome assembly GCA_005799825.1 of Acidobacteriota bacterium. Taxonomy (GTDB): domain Bacteria; phylum Acidobacteriota; class Vicinamibacteria; order Vicinamibacterales; family SCN-69-37; genus SYFT01. The sequence goes on from SYFT01000032.1 coordinate 4,823, forward strand.
CGCCCGGCGGCGTCACCGGTACCGGCTCCACGATCGTCGTCGAACACTCGGGCGACAACCTGCTGGCGCAATTCCGATTCCAGTTCGCGGGCGTGAAGATGGCCGCGGCAGAGGCGGCGTTCGAAGCCGATGGACACAAGTTCAGCGCCGGGTCATTCATCATCTCCGGGCCGAACCGGGCGCAACTCGAACCCGTGCTTCGCGATCTGGGTCTGTCGGGCTACGCGGTGGCCTCGGTGCCCACCACGGTAAAGACCCACGACCTGGATGTGCCGCGCATCGGTTACATCCACAGCTGGGGCAACACGCAGGACGAAGGCTGGGTGCGCGCCGCTCTCGACTACTACAAGATTCCGTACACGTACTTCGGCGAGAACGAAGTGGTAAAGCGCGACCTGCGCGCGCAGTTCGACGTGATCCTGTGGCCGCACGGCGGCGGCGTGGGACAGAATGCGCCGACGACCGGAACGCCGGTGCCCTTCAAGAAGACATCGGAGTTCCAGGCGCTCGGCTATCCCGATTCCACTGAGGACACGCGCGGCGGCCTCGGTCAGGCAGGACTCAGGAAGCTCTACGAGTTCGCGCAAGCCGGCGGCACAATCATCACCGAAGGCGGCACCTCCTCGATCTTCCCGACCAACTACCTGACGCCCGGCATCACGGTAGATCAGGCGCAAGGTCTGGTGGCGCCAGGCTCGATCTATCGCGGCGTGGTGGCCGACCGCACAAGTCCCATCGTGTATGGCATTGCCCGCAACAACCTGCCGGTCTACTACAAGGCCGCTGGCGGGCCGCTGTTGAGCGTGGCCGGTCAGCCTGGTCCACTCGCGGAAGCGCCGGCCAGCCGGGCTGGTGGCCGTGGCGGCAACTACCAGAACACGGCGCCGATGGGCTCCAGCACGAATGTGTTCGGCACGTGGAATCCGCTTGCGGACTGGACGCCTGGCGGCGGCACCGCACCGGCCGGCGGCGGCCGAGGGGGTGGCGCGGCGCTGATGGACTTCATGCGCCCGCGTGTCATCCTCGCGTTCCCACCAAGCGCCAGCGACATGCTGCTCTCAGGCGGCGTACTCGGCGCTGAGAATCTTCAGAGCCGGCCCCAGGTGATTGATGCACCCGTCGGCAAGGGCCACGTCGTCATGTTCGCCATCCGTCCCTTTTGGCGGTGGCAGACCCAGGGCACCTTCATCCTGGGCTTCAACACCCTGATGCACTGGAACGATCTGGACGCCGGCAAGTAGGATCGCGACACGCAGGATTACAGAAGGTTGGGAAATTAGGAGATGAGGAACTGAGTTCCTAACCTCTTGTGATCCGACGTCATCAGTGATGTGGTGTGATCTCTCAGCCCGTGGAGCCAAAGCCGCCGCGTGAGGGCGCCGTGGCGCCGTCACCATCTTCAATCTCAACCCGCGCAAACGGCATCACCACGCCTTGCGCGAGGCGGTCCCCGATCTTCACTTCGACGACGGCTGCAGTGACGTTCATCACCTGAATCTTGAGTTCGTCGGTCGGTCCGCAGTAGTCACTGTCGAGCACGCCTACGCCATTGGCCACGACCAGCCCCTTCTTGAGCGGCGTGCTGCTGCGCGCGAAGATCCCCAGGAAGTGACCGGGCGGGACTTCGACAACCAGGCCGGTCGGCACCAGGACAATGGCGCCGGGCGCCACGGTCACGTCGGCGCTGGCGGCGAGGTCGAACCCCGCCGCGCCGGCCGTCTGGTACGACGGCATCGACACGGCGGGCGAAAGACGATGGATACGCACTACTTGCCGGCGGCCGCGGGCGGAGGCACGACACGCTTGAACATGCTGGACACGTCGCGGGTGCCGCGCTCGAGGAACGGCACGCCCTTCTCCATCCACTGGGGCTTCGGCTTGCCGAGCAGGAAATGATCGAAGAACTCGTCCTGGTGGACGGTCCAGTGCTTCTGATTGTCGCGGTTCCGCAAGCCATGGAACTCGCCGTTGTAGTTGAAGAAATACGCTTCCTTCCCGAGGCGTCTCAGCGCCGAGAAGAATTCGATCCCCTGATACCACGGCACCGCGTCGTCAGCATCATTGTGGATGGTCAAGTACGGCGTGTTGACCTTCTCCACCCAGAAGATGGGTGAATTTTCGATGAACTCGAGCGTCTTGTCCCAGGGCGGCGCGCCGATGCGGCTCTGCGTTTTTTCATACTGGAACGCGCGCGACATGCCCGTGCCCCACCGGATGCCGCCGTAAGCGCTGACCATGTTCGAGACGGAGGCCCCGGCCTGCACTGCAGCGAACATGTTGGTGCGGGTGATCAAGTGCGTAATCTGATAGCCGCCCCAGGAGTGGCCCTGGATGCCGATGCGCTTGGGATCGATGTAGCCCTGCGCCACAATGGTGTTCACGGCCGGGATGACGCACTTCTCGGCGTCTTCACCAGGGAAGCCCGTGTTGTAGATGATGTCCGGCTGGAGCACGATGTAGCCGTTGCTCACGTAACGCGCCACGTTGACGCTCGTACCGACGTTCGGCGTACCGTAGCCATGCAGGCCCTGCGTCAGTCCCTCATAGATGTAGACCATCATCGAATACTTCTTCGCCGGATCGAAGTTCTCGGGCTTGGTGAGAATCGCGCGCAGTTTGATGCCGTCGGCGTTGATGTAGTCGACCAGCTCGGACGTGCCCCACACGTAGTCGGCCTGCTGCGGATTGGCGTCCGACACCTTCTGCATGTTGCCGAAGTTGCCGTCGCTGACCCAAAGGTTCGGGAACTCCTCGAACCGCGACAACGTGAAGACCATGCGATCAGCTTTTTTCGCCTTGGTGAAGTTGCCAAGAGCCTTGTCGAGCATGATGACTTTTTCCGGTGTGGTCGACCCGGTGAAGCTGGTGCGGTAAAACCCCGTCGCCTTCGTGACCTCGTTGGTGGTGGTCAGCAGGGTGGGCGCATTCGTGGGAATCGCGCGCTGCTCGGGATCGAGCGTTCGATACCTGAACACGAGCCCCTGCTTTCGACCTTCGCCGCCGGTGATCATCCGCGCATTCGTCCCGTCGGGGCGAATCTCCCAGATGTCGAATTGATCGTTGAGCAGCAGGGTCTTGTCACCCTCGGTCCATTCCACCCGCGTGGTGTAGGACCCCGGCATGTCTGGCGTGTCGTGGTCTTCCTGGAAGAACTTCACCGGGAGCCGCTCGGTCAGATTGATCCTGAGTCCGTCGGCCACGCGGTGGCTGTACCAGTGCCCCGTAAACTCGTCGAAGTACGTCAGGTAGTTGCCGCCGGGTGAGAGGGTAGCGGTCTGCGCGGCCTTCTCCATGATCTTGCGGCGCTGGCCCGTCTTCAGCTCGACCAGGTAGACATCGTTGTAGGTCTGATCCCACGAGATGAGCTGCCGGTAGGGCAGATCGGAGGTGCCAATGGCGCGGTCGGGATCGGTACCCTGATTCACATTCGGCATGTCCGGCGTGGCCAGTTGCACAAACTTCTTGTCGCCCATGTGCACGACGGCGCGATAGCTGCGGTTGCGGTCCTGCGTGGCGCGCACACGCTGCATCGGCTGCAGCATCGGGTCCTGATAATTCCACAGGTCTACGGCAATCGGACGCTTCGCATTTGGATCGGCGGGTGGTGGTGGCGGAAGCGCTGTGCTCAGGAACAACTGCTTACCGTCTTTGGAGAAGGCCGCTGCGCTGTCGTGCACGACCATGCCTGCGGGCATACCGCGCGTGGCGCCAGTCACCAGTTCCGCCGCGGCGGCATCGTTGGCCTTCCAGTGATAGAGGCGGTACGGCGAGACGGGCTTGTCGTACTCCGCCTGATCGCTCAGAAATGCCAACTGCGTACCCGCATCGTCAAACGCGAATCTCTTGTAGTTCCCCTTGCCGGCGTGCAGCGTCTTGACTGCGCCGTCTGACATCTGACGCACGAATGCGCCATCCTTCGCGGCATCCGCCGAAGAAACTGCGTAGGCCAGCCATGCGCCGCCCTTGCTCCACGCGAATCCGCTGACCACCTCGGGAATTGTGACCTCCGCGCCAGTCGCGAGGTTCCGGACCATCAGATCGGTACCGGCGTCCTTGCGCTTTTCGGGTGGAGCCGCCGGCGTTCCCTCCTGTGCACCCGCCGCGGGTGTGGCCGGAGCCGCCGCGACCGCGGGGGGTTCTGTCGCCGCCGCACCACCGGCGCGACCGGCGCCGCCGCCACGCGCACCGCCACCGCCGGCACGACC
>SYFT01000033.1 GCA_005799825.1 Acidobacteriota bacterium
CGCCCAAGTACGCCAACCTCGACAAGGTCAACCCAGGGTCGGTCATTCTCTCGGGCGATTTGATGTTCCGGTACATGGGCTGGACGGAAGCCGCCGATCTGATGATTAGCGCCTTGGAGAAGACCATCGACGATAAACAAGTCACATACGATCTCGCGCGTATGATTCCGGGGGCGACTGAGCTCAAGACCTCGGAATTCGCAAGCGCGATGATCGAACGCCTGTAGGACGATTTTTATGGAGCTGCAATCATGAATCGCAAAGTAACGGTCGTTGGTGGGGCAGGGAACGTGGGTGCGACGGTGGCGCGGGCTATTGCCGTCAAGGAACTGGCCGATGTGGTCATCGTCGACATCGCGGCTGAAAAGGCCGCGGGCATTGCGCTCGACATCTACGAGGCCTGCCCGATTGACGGGTCAGACACCCGGCTCGTCGGGACGTCAGACTATGCGGCCAGCGCCGGGTCGGACGTGGTGGTGATTACGTCTGGCGTGCCGCGGAAGCCTGGCATGAGCCGCGACGACCTGCTGAACGTGAACTACAAGATCATGCAGTCGGTGGTGGAGCAGGTGGTGAAGTACTCGCCCAACTGCATTATCGTGCCGGTGGCCAACCCGCTGGATGCCATGTGCCAGGCCGTATATCGGCTGAGCGGTTTCCCGCGCGAACGCGTGGTGGGCATGGCCGGTGTGTTGGATTCGGCGCGCATGCGCACGTTCATCGCCATGGAACTCAACGTGTCGGTGGAGAACGTCCACGCGTTTGTGCTGGGTGGCCACGGCGACACCATGGTACCCCTGCCGAGGTTTTCCACGGTGGCCGGCATTCCGCTGACCGAACTGGTGGCGATGGGGCGCCTCTCGCAGGCCAAACTCGACGAGATCTGCACCCGCACGGCCAACGGCGGCGCAGAAATTACCAAACTGGTTGGCACAAGCGCCTGGTACGCACCCGGGGCGGCGACCGCCGAAATGGTGGAGGCGATGCTCAAGGACAAGAAGTCCATCCTCCCGTGTTCGGTCTACCTGCAGGGTGAATACGGCGTGAAAGACCTCTTCGTGGGTGTGCCGGTGAAACTGGGCCGCGGCGGCGCCGAAGAGATCATCGAAATCCGCCTGACGCCCGACGAACAGGCCGCGTTCACCAGGTCCGCTGCGGCCGTCAAAGAACTAACCACAGTTATCGGCGTATAAGACCTCGCCCCAACAGGAAAGGTCGATCTTTTCAGAAGATTCCGAAGGAACTTTGTTTCACGCGACTCGTCGCGGACCCGCTTGTTGGCCCATCGCAACGTCGTGACTATTCACGAACTGGGCGAAGTGGACGGCACCCCCTACATCGTCATGGAATTCCCGGGCGGGCGCGACCTCGACGCTTTGATGAAGGCCGACGTGCAACTGGGCCTGGTGCAAAAGCTCGAGATCGCCTCGCAGGGCCAGGTGCTTGAGCGGCTCAACGACGTGTTGCCGGCCCTTGTGCGGCCATCAAGGACGTGCAGTTGCTGGACGGACCGGGCGTCTCGGCCGGCACAGTGGCCTACATCAATGGCCTGGCGTACGAGGCGCTGTGCCGCGCGCCCGACGCCACCGCCGCGTTCACTAAAGCGGCGGCCTCTCCCCAGGCACGTCTCTGGTACGAGGGTCCCTCGTGGCCCCCCCCCCTCGGGCGCACGAAACTCCAGAATCGGCGGTAGGTTTGACACGAGGCATGAAGGACCTCTACAGGGGGTTTTGTCGCGGACTGATCCTTCAGCCCTTCATATCTTGTGTTAAACCTTCTTTTAGCGTTTGAAGCCCCTGTGCGATTAGAGACAACGAAACCCGGAATATGCGGCTATGCTGGAAGCCTACGTAGGACGAGTAACGGGAGTGATGACATGGCGACAGTAGTAACAGGCACGATCAAGCGGTTGGTAAGCGATAAGGGTTTTGGTTTTGTGGTGGGTCCGGACGGCAACGAGTACTTCTTCCACCAGTCCGCGTGCGATGGTCAGTTTGACCAGCTGCGCGAAGGACAGTCGGTGACGTTCTCGATGGGACAGGGGCCCAAGGGACCGCGCGCGGAAAACGTTCGCGTCTCCTAATAGACCCTCAAGGTATCGCCCGGGCCCTGGCCCGGGCGATGCGACTCACGACTTTCGTAGCGCGTTCTGTCCGAACGTAGCGCGGCCTAGTTCTCAAGGCCGCGGATCTGCCAATCAGGAACGTCCGGGCACGCACGTGTGGGGCGTTCGCTTTATGCGAGTGCGCCGGTGCGCTGGCGGTCGAATTGCGCGGGGTAGTCCGCACAGGTGAGGCGCAGGCCGTCTTCAGACTTCATGTGCGAGCGCCAGCCTGTGGCGTTGAGCCGGCCCAAGTCCAGCAATTTGCGGGGCGTGCCATCTGGCTTGGTAGCGTCCGACTCAATCTCGATGTGATCGGCGCCGACGGCGGTGCGCACCATGAGTAAGAGCTCCCGAATCGAGACTTCCTCTTCGCAGCCAACATTTTAAACAAGGCGGTGGCGATTGAACGCGCCGCCCGAAGGACGCAAGAGGAATACGGGGGAGATGATGCGAACCGCTACCTGAATAAAACGTGCCAGGACGCCATCATCCTGAACCTGCAGCGCGCGTGCGAGAGCAGTATCGACGCGGCGATGCTGCTGGGCCGAGTACACAGAGTCGGGATTCTACAGGAGACGCGCGAGGCATACGAGATGCTTGAGCAGGTGGGCCGCTTGGGTTCGTCCCTGGCCGAGCGCCTGAAGCGAATGGTGGGCTTCCGGACTATCGCCGTGCACGATTATCAGAAACTAAACATCGATGTGGTCAAGGCCATTCTCGTAGGTCGACTCGATGCTTTCGAAGCGTTCACGCGACTCCTCCTCTTCCAGTAACCCTGGACCAAAAGTACGTAGCTCTGGCTGGTTCTCAAGCCCGAGTGTCTGCTTCGGCTGGCCTCAGAAGATCGTATACACGAACGGCGCCAGCACTGACCCTTGCGACGCCATCATCAACGCGCCGAACAGGACCATGACGATGATGATGGGGAGGAGCCAGAACTTCTTGCGGACGCGCATGAATTCCCAGAGTTCCTTGAATAGGCTCACATTGCTCATCGTTCTCAGTCCTAGAACTGGCGGCCGAGGTCACTGCGACGTGCAGCGCCCGGCGGCCGGGTGATCCAAAACGACTCGCCGCGCGGACGAATCAGTGAGTTGTGCCCAAACGCCCGGCGGACGAGGCCGATCGGCGTGAGCACCACAAAATAGAGGACGCCCATAAAAATCGGCGTTGTGATCTTCGACATCTTCGCGGCCAGGCCCATCCACGCGCGGTAGACAGGGCCCATATGGCCGGGAATCAGGGCGCCGCCTGCCATCAGCAGGCCGCCCAGTGTCCAGAGGGCCATGGGCGCGTAGGTGTGGCCGCGCCACCAGGAGAAGGCGCCAATCAGCACAAACACGCCACCCACGAGCAGCCCGAACTTGCGCCCATCAGCCGGGCGTAGTCGAGCTGGAACAGCGGGGTGATGTCCGGTTTGCACAGCCCTGCGATTCTACGGTGCCCCTCCACCATCGTCAAACTCATCAATCCATTACCGTGGTAATATACACGTATGGGAGTCGCACACTCCAGGCTCACGGCGCAAAGTCAGATTTCGGTTCCGGCAGAGGTGCGTCGAAAGCTTGGTATCGGCCCGGGCTCAGTGCTGGAGTGGCGCGATGACGGCGATCGGATCGTGGTGCGTCGGCTGGGCCAGTACACGTCAGGGGACGTGCATCGAGCGTTGTTTCCGACACCGCCCAAACCCAGGACCCTGGTGGAACTGAAGGAGGGCGTACGTCGCTACATCCACGGGCGCCATCGTGCGAGCCGTTGATACAACCATTCTGGTGCGTCTGGCCACACGGGATGACTCGAAACAGGTGGCGGCGGCTGAGGCCTTTGTGGCCCATGGAGCTTGGGTCCCGCATCTTGTCCTCGCTGAAGCGATGTGGGTGCTGCGCGCCGTGTACGATCGCCGTCCGGAGGAAATCGCCTCGGCGATCGACATGCTCCTCAACCACGAGCACCTGACGCTACAGGATTCGGAGGCCGTGGCGGCGGCAGTGTCCACTTTTCGCAGAAGGCCAGCCCTGGGCTTTTCAGATTGCCTGGTCCTAGAGGTTGCGCGGAAGACCGGCCATTTACCCCTTGGCACATTCGATCGCGATTTCGGCAAGCTCGCCGACGTCGAGCGGCTGTAATCTCAGTCGAGCTGGAATTCGGTTTTCCAATCCGCAGTCTCCTTCCACGCCGGCTGTGAGGCCCTGTCGAGATAATACGGGCCCAGCACCAGCGTATCGATATGCGTGCGCATGAAACACCGATACGCGTCTTCCGGTGAGCAGACGATGGGCTCGCCGCGGACGTTGAAGGAGGTGTTGACCAGGACCGCGCAACCGGTGAGCGCCTCGAACTCGGCGATGAGGTCGTAGTAGTCGGGGTTCACATCACGAGACACGGTCTGGACGCGTGCTGAGTAGTCGATGTGCGTGATAGCGGGGATGTCTGACCGCAGCACATTCAGCTGTTCGATGCCCCAAAGCCGCTGTTGCTCGTTCGTCATGGGGATCTGTCGCGACTTCTTCACCGGCGCCACCAGTAGCATGTAGGGGAAATCCCCGTCGAGCTCGAAGTAGTCGGCCACGCGCTCACGCAGCACACTGGGTGCAAACGGTCGGAAGCCCTCGCGGAACTTGATCTTGATGTTCATGTCGGCCTGCATGCGCGGGCTGCGTGGGTCGCCCAGAATGCTGCGGCAGCCAAGCGACCGCGGGCCAAACTCCATCCGCCCGTTAAACCAACCGACAATCTTTTCGCTCGCCAGATCTCGCGCGACGTGTTGTCGAAGCTCACCGGGCTCAAGCTTCGTGAATACGGCGCCGGCGGACCGCAGGTACGTCTCGATCTCGGCGGCTGAGAACTCAGGCCCAAGGTAACTGCCGTGCATGGCATCCTTGCCGGGCGTGATGACGCGCGGTTTCTGGCAGTGGCGATTCCAGACAAGAGTGGCGGCGCCGAGCGCACCGCCGGCATCGCCAGACGCCGGCTGAATCCAGATGCGCTTGAACGGGCCTTCGCGCAGCAACTTGCCATTGCCGACGCAGTTGAGTGCCACACCACCCGAGAGGCACAGATTCTCGGCACCGGTCTCACGGTGCGCGGTGCGCGCCATCCGCATCATTACGTCCTCTGTGACGTGCTGTATCGACCGGGCGAGGTCCATTTCCCTCTGCGTCAACTTGCTCTCGGCCTGGCGCGGCGGCCCCCCAAACACGTCATCAAATGCCCCACTCGTCATCGTCAACCCAGAAAGGTAGTTGAAGTACTTCTGGTTGAGCGTGAACGAACCGTCCTCACGCAGGTCCATCAGGTGTGTGAGGATGAGGTCCACGTACTTGGGCTGGCCGTATGGCGCCAGGCCCATCACTTTGTATTCGCCGGAGTTGACCTTGAAGACGGTGTAGTACGTGAAAGCCGAATAGAGCAGGCCAAGCGAATCGGGCCAGTGCAGCTCCTTGATGATCTCGAAGTCGTTGCCGCGGCCCAGGCCGATGGTGGTGGTGGCCCATTCGCCCACGCCGTCCATGGTCAGAATAGCGGCTTCCTCGAACGGCGACGGAAAAAATGCGCTAGCTGCGTGCGATTCGTGATGTTCGACGTACAGGATCTTGGCGTCGTACCCGAGCGACTCATGGAGTTCGCGGTCGATATAGAGCTTGTCCTTGATCCACAGCGGCCCGGCAGCCAGGAACGACCCGAACCCGCGCGGGGCGACGCCGATGTAGGTTTCGAGGATGCGCTCGAACTTCAGCAACGGCTTGTCATAAAAAGCGACGTGGTCCAGATCTTTGGCCTGGATACCGGCGGTCTTGAGACAGAACTCAACCGCGCGCACAGGAAACGCCGCGTCACCCTTCTTGCGTGTGAATCGCTCTTCCGACGCGGCGGCCAGAATCTCGCCATCCCGGACCAGGCACGCCGCGCTGTCATGGTAAAACGCGGAAATTCCAAGGATATGCAAGCGTGATTATCATTTCACACGAGGGACACAGGACAAAAGGATCACATCCCAATGCCAGCATTCTTTGAGCTTCAGCGGGAGCGTATCAGCCGGAGGCTCGGGCTTGAGGAACAGCCCGAGCTACGAGCCGGCCGGAAGTTGTGTGTACGCAGCTCGGCCGGTTTATCAAGACGTAGCTCGGCCTGTTCCTCAAGGCCGAGGCAGTGTCAGCGATTAGAAAACATCGCTTGGCGGTATTCGCGGTTCATCGTGGCGATGTGTTTGAGCGAGATGCCCTTCGGGCACACGGCTTCGCATTCGCCCTCGTTGGAGCAGCCGCCAAAGCCGGCGGTGTCCATGGCCAACACCATGTTGACCACGCGGGTGGGCGCTTCGGCCTTACCCTGCGGCAATAGCGCGAGCTGGGTGATCTTGGCCGATGTGAAGAGGGCGGCCGACGCATTCTTGCAGGCCGCCACACACGCGCCACAGCCGATGCACGCGGCCGCATCCATCGCCTCGTCGGCCACGGTCTTCGGGATGAGAATGGCATTGCCGTCTGGCGCGCCGCCGGTGTTCACCGACGTGTAACCCCCGGCCTGGATGATGGCGTCAAATGCACCACGATCCACCACCAGATCCTTGACGAGCGGAAACGCCAGCGCCTGCCACGGCTCGATGACGATGGTGTCGCCGTCTTTAAAGCGGCGCATGTGGAGCTGGCAGACCGTGGTGCGGGGGTCGGGGCCGTGCGGACGGCCATCCACCATCACGCCACAGGTGCCACAGATACCTTCGCGGCAGTCCGAGGCGAACGCGATCGGGTCTTCGCCCCTGGCGATCAGGGTCTCGTTGACCGAGTCCAGCATTTCGAGGAACGACATGTCAGGTGCGATGTTGTTGGCCGTGTAATCCACAAGCCGACCCTTGGCGGTGGGGCCTGTCTGCCGCCAGATCTTGAGGTGCACTGTCATCGCATTGCCCAATTGGCTCATTTGTAACTCCGTTGCGACGGCTTCACGTTCTCGAACACTAATTGTTCCTTGTGTAGTTTATGCGCGGTGCCCACGCCGCGGAACTCCCACGCCGCTGCATAGCCGAAATTGTCGTCATCGCGTTTCGCTTCGCCGTCCGGTGTTTGGCTTTCTTCGCGGAAGTGCCCGCCGCAGGATTCAGTGCGGTGCAGCGCGTCGAGCGCCAGAAGTTCGCCGAACTCAAGGTAGTCGGCCACGCGGCCGGCATACTCCAGATTTTTGTTGAGGTTGTTCTTATCGCCGGGCACCGAAACGTTCTGCCAGAATTCGTCGCGCAGTTGCGGAATGCGAGCGAGGGCGCGCTTGAGACCGACGTCGGTGCGCGACATGCCCACCTCGTCCCACAACAGCTTGCCGAGTTCGCGGTGGAGCTGCCGGGGCGTCTTTGCACCTTTCACCGTGAGCAGTGCGCTGATACGTGCCTGCACGGCGTGCTCGGCTTCCTTGAACGCGTCGTGGTCGGTGGTGACGTGTTCCATGAGCGTGGACGCGATGTAGTGCGCCAGCGTGTACGGAATGACGAAGTAACCGTCGGCCAGCCCCTGCATCAACGCGCTGGCGCCCAGGCGGTTGGCGCCGTGATCCGAGAAGTTCGCTTCACCCAGCACGTGAAGCCCAGGCACGGTGCTCATCAGGTTGTAGTCCACCCAGAGCCCGCCCATCGTGTAGTGGATGGCCGGATATATGCGCATCGGCTCTTTGTACGGATCTTCGTCGGTGATCTTGCGATACATGTCGAACAGGTTGCCGTAGCGGCCGGCCACAGTGTCGTGCCCCAGGCGGTCGATGGCGTTCTTGAAGTCGAGGTACACGGCCAGGCCGCTGTCGCCCACGCCGCGGCCTTCGTCACAAGCGACTTTAGCGTTGCGCGAGGCTACGTCGCGCGGCACTAGGTTGCCGAAGCTCGGGTATTTTCGCTCGAGGTAGTAGTCGCGGTCGGATTCGGGGATGTCGTTAGGATGCCGGGTGTCGTGCTGCTTCGTCGGCACCCAGACGCGACCGTCGTTGCGCAGCGATTCGGACATCAGC
>SYFT01000034.1 GCA_005799825.1 Acidobacteriota bacterium
CAACATCCTGTTGCAGGTGATGGACCATGCGACGCTGACAGACAACACCGGCCGAAAAGCGGACTTTCGGAACACGGTGCTCATTCTCACGTCTAATGCCGGGTCGCGCGAGCTCAGTTCGTCGGCGATCGGGTTCGCCGACAGCGGCGACGGCAGCGGTTCGTCGAAGGAAAGCCGATCCAAGTCCGCAGTTGAGCGCATCTTCTCGCCGGAGTTCCGCAACCGTCTCGACGCGATCGTCACATTCAAGGCACTGGCGCCGGAAGCGATGGAGATGATCGTGGAGAAGTTCATCCTCCAGCTCGAGGCGCAGTTGGCCGAGCGGAGAGTGGTGATTACGCTGGAGCCTTCCGCTCGCGAGTGGCTGGCGAAGAAGGGCTACGACCCCATCTACGGTGCAAGGCCGCTGGCGCGACTGGTGCAGCGCGAAGTGCGCGATCGGCTCACGGACGACATTCTGTTCGGTCAGCTCGAGAACGGCGGCACGGTAGTGATTGCAGCCGCAGACGACGCGTTGACGTTCTCAGTTTCGTCGTGACAGTCCGATACGTCGCGCGGCCTGTTGCTCAAGGCCGAGAACTGGATGTTCGTAGGCAAAGCCGATTGAAACACTTATGACGGACATGAAAGTAACCGACCGCCGCTGGTGGGCCCGTGGCGAATCCGACGAACCCGCCGAAGTGCCGTCGCTCAAGCCGACGATGCTCGAGCAGCTTGAGGCACGCATTGCCGAGAAAGATCTCGAGATCCAGCAGTTGTTGACGAAGTACAGAGGTGCGTCGGATGAGTTCGAGCAGGCGCGCGCGCGGTTGCGGAAGGAAGTGGGGAAGGATGTGGAGCGTGGTCGCCGTTCGGTGATCGTCACGTTCCTCGAGGTGCTAGACAATCTTGACCGTGCGCTTGAAGTGGGCGCCGGCCCTGGCTCGGAAGGGTTTGTCCAGGGTATGGCGCTGGTGCGCCAGCAGTTCATTTCGACGCTCGAGAGTCTGGGCGTCACCCGCGTTGACCCGCTGAATCAGCTATTCGACCCTGCCACACACGACGCTGTATCGACCGCTCCAGCGGCTTCGCCGGATCAGGACGGCCGAGTCATCGGCGTCGTGAGGCCCGGCTACGTGCTCGGCGACGAAGTCCTTCGCCCTGCCCAGGTCGCCGTCGCCCGTTCGTAGCAACGGACGCCTGGTCGCGTCTGAGCAGACAGCGCGGTCTCCGCTGAGCTGCCGCGGAAAACCGTTCGCTTCGTCCACGTGCTTGCGCTCTCTCGTGCACGGGCCACTCCGCAGACAGCGGAGCTGGTTTGTGCCGGCCGCGCTCCCTGCGCAGCGGTTTCGCGCTGTCGCGTATCGCGGCACCCCGGGTTGTCTCCGCGCTATCTCTTCAGGCGCGACTAGGACATCACGTTCTCAACAGCAGCCTGTTGCGAGTTGCGTCTTCATGTCAGCTGTTGGCAGTTGCCGCACTCCGTGTATTTCGTGCGACGACGATGGCATTGTCGTCGTCGAGATGTTGATATGGCAGCTTCTCCAAAGCTGCTCGATCTTGTGTGGCAGGCCATCTGTGCGCAGCACTACAGCCAGCGTACGGAGGAGACATATGTCCATTAGATCGAGAACTACATCTTTTTTATGGGAAGCGGCATCCGCGAGCGTTGAGCGCGCGAGAGCCACCGTCTCTCTAGTCCCTACGGCTCGTCGCTGGGATGTTCTCGATGCCGATGGGCTTTCGGCCTCGTGGCGCGCTGCGGCCACTGGTTTTCAGAACACTCAGCAACGCCTGTAGATCGCGGCGCTTGTCGGCTTCCGTGAAATAGAGATTAGTGGTTTCTCCGGGATCTTTCCCGAGGTGAAACAGCTGGCCAGTCGCCGTGGGTTCGGTTTCGGGCAACAAATACTGAGTCAGGAAACCCTCGCTGTAGTCATTGCCTCCCGACGACACGTGATCCAGGTATTTCCATTGACCCTGCCTGATCTGAAACTGTCCCCTGAAGCTCTGCGTCAGCATATGAGGTCTGACCGAATCGCCTTCTTTCCGGGTTCCCAGCAAGACGGGCAACATGTCGAAGCTGTCCGTGGCGTCTTCATCCTTCAGCTCGTACCCCGCCACCGACGCCAGAGTGGCGAATAAATCCGTGCTGCTGGTCATTTGCGCGGAAACGCGACCTGCCGGAATCGCCCTGGGCCATCGCGCGATGAATGGGACTCGATGGCCACCTTCCCATCCGTCGCGCTTCATGCCGCGCCATCCGCCTGACGCATCATGGTTGTATTCTTGCCGCATACGGTTGTAGTGCACGGTCTCCGGGCCGTTGTCGGAAGTTAATAGCACCAGCGTGTTGTCATCGACGCCCAGCTCCCTCAACTGATCGAGGAGTCGTCCGACCAACACATCCAGCTGCCAGACGAAGTCACCTCTAGGGCCCGCACTGGTCTTCCCCCGAAACTCCTCGGCCGGCAGGACCGGGGCATGGGCGATCTGCGTGCTCAAGATCGCGAAGAACGGCTTGTCTGTGTTGTTGGCGAGGTGACTGGTGATGAAGTCGACCGTCTTGTTGAAGAAGATCATGTCGGCATTCACAAAGTCGTAGCCGACTGACATGAATCCCTCGTCGTTGTCCCATAGCCAGCCGTCGAGGTCGGGTAGGTTGCTCCGTTGGTGAGTCACGGTCGCCGGTAGCTTGACCATTCCATTCTCGATGTAAACGTAGAGCGGGTCGGTCGTCGGGCAATTGGGCGTGACGAATGACTGGTCGAATCCCCTGTTATTGGGACCGTCAACGAGAGGAGAGCTGTTTGCGTAATTGATCCGCCTGGAATTCGCAAACCCGCCATCGAGCCTCTTGCCGTCGTCGTCGTACCACGTCAGACCGACATGCCACTTGCCGAATATTCCCGTGCGGTAACCGCGAGCCCGCAACATGTCACCCAACGTAAGCGTGCCCGGCGTGAGGTAGCTTGGCCCGCCTGGTCCCTCGAAGGCGACCCCGCCGCCGCCGGTGGATCGGTAAATCTGTTGTCCGGAGAGAAGTGCATACCGCGATGGTGAGCAGATCGTGGACGGGCTGTGGGAATCTGTGAACCGCACGCCTTCCGCGGCCATCCTATCGATGCGGGGAGTCTTGTAGGCAGCCTTGGGATTGTAGACGGAGAGGTCGCCAAAGCCTAGATCGTCCGTGTAGATGATGACGATGTTGGGAAGATCCGGCGCGGTGCGGAGCTCCGTCACCTGCATGAAGAGCAGAATCGCGCAGCACGTCAGTGACCGAAGCGGAACAGCCATGCAGGGCATATTACCCTACCGCTCCTGGTTTCGACGCAGTGTGGCTCCGGGTGAGGCACCGCAGACTGCATCCGAGGTCGCCTTTCGCGACTAACCCCGGTGCGCACTGGCGTTGACGTGCCCAGCATGGCGAAACCATTCGCAGCAATGATAAGGCCGGACGACATGACGGGCGGCGCTGGCGGTCCGGCGCTGCGCCTGAGCGATGCAAGGCGAAGCAGTCAACGAAGCCCATGGCGACGAAGGCCGCCTCGAAACAGGTGTCGGCGAAGCCGAAAGTTGCCAAGGTCTTGCCCAATCCGAGCGGTTCTGGTCTTATGAGTATGTCGCCCGGGTTCATCGCGAACGATGCTGCGATCCCGATCACATAGTGTTGCGACGTGGTCGGATTCACCGTGTTTGGGCGCGCAGATTGGCTCAGGCGCCGTGTCGATCAATGTCGGGCGCGACGACTGGAAGATGGACCGTGACCGCATCAAGGGCCAGAGCACGCGCCGGTATGTCACCAGCGGGTTAGAACACTAGCCCGAGGGTTGCTTCGGCTTTGAAAAAGAGGCGGAGCTCCCAGTACGGAGGTGCCGGACCTGGGCCCGAGTCGTACCGCACTAACGACTTTTAAACACGCCGGCGGTCATTTCGAGACGGCCATCGTTCGGCGCAGGCTTGAGGCCGAGCACGCGTGCCATCATCTCGTAGAGGTGAATGTTCTCGAGCGGTGGGATGGTGGCACCCTGACGAAACTGCGGGCCGGCGGCGATGAACAACCCGTGCATGGAGCGCAGCCGCGGGTCGTAGCCGTGGTTGCCGCCCAACTGGCGTCCGTTTTCCTGCCACTCCTGCAGCTGCCTTCGGGTTGTCACGGTCCAGCCTTCCGCGGCAATGCCGATGACTGGCGGGATGCGCGGGTGGGTGTTGTAGTGCAATTCGGCGGGGACGTCCGCACGCCGATACACCGTCAGCGACGGATGCGTGTCCTTGAGCGCCATGTAGATGTCTTCAGCCGTGCCGGTACGCGGCCAGATGCCGACGCCCGGCGACAAGTCAATCAGGTCTACCGTACGCGTGTCCAAGTAGTCGTCGAGCACCACCACGCGACTCGTCGAGACCTGCGACATGCCGTGGTCTGAGACGATGACGTAGTGCACGCGCGGCGTCAGTGCCAAATCGTTCACGCCATCAACGAGAACGCCGATCTCCTTGTCGAGTTCGGCGGCGGTTACGAGAATTTCTGATGACTCGGGTCCGGCCGAGTGCCCGACACTGTCAATGTCGCTAAAGTAGAGGGTGATGAACGATGGACGTTGCAGCTCAGGCAACCTTAGCCATCCCAGCACTGCCTGCACGCGTTGACGGTTCGGAAAGTCGTCGTCGAAGGGCCGCCAGAATGTGGGCCGCACACCGCCAAAACTCACTTCGCTGCCGGGCCAGAACATGGACGCTGTCGCCTGTCCCTGTTTCTGCGCAGTCACCCACATCGGCTCGCCGCCCCACCAACGCTCATCCTTCGCGGTAGGTGCGGACATCGAGAACCGCTCGCCTATGGCTGCATCGATCATGTTGTTGGAAACGATTCCGTGGTGCTCCGGGTACAGCCCGGTGACGATGGAGTAGTGGTTGGGAAAGGTCTTGGTTGGGAACGTCGGAATCAGGCCCTCGGACCGCACGCCCCTTGTTGCAAGAGCCCTGAGCCGTGGCACCTGAGCGCGGTCCAGATAGTCCCATCGCCACCCATCCAACGAGATCAGGATCATGATTGGCGCGCCGGACCCCAAGCCCTGGACCCCGGGCCCTGGACTCTGGACCTTAGGCTCTGGACTCTGGACGCGTCCGCTCGCGCACACCCCTAGCGCGCCAGTCGCGCTTGCCAGCAGGAGCGCGTACGCGGCGCGGACGAAAGAGCGACGCTTATTCGTTCGGGTCTTCAAGGTAGGTGTAGCCGTGGAGGCCTTCTTCATAGAATCGCAGCAGGAGGCCTGACTCTTCGAACGTCAGGCGGCCCTCGCGCACCGACACCTCCACGGATTCGCGGAGCTTTCGGAGCAATGTGTCGGCATCGAACTCCACATAGTCGAGGACTTCGCGCACGGTATCGCCCTTGATCACCGACTCAAGGACCACGTTGTCCGAAGAGTCGAGGCTTACATGCACCGCGTGGGTGTCGCCAAAAAGGTTGTGAAGGTCGCCAAGGATTTCCTGATAAGCGCCGACCAGGAACACGCCAAGGTAATACGGGTCTCCCGTAAACGGATGAAGCGCCAGTGTGCGCCGCACATCGCGCCGATCGATGAACTGATCGATCTTGCCGTCAGAATCGCACGTGATGTCGCCGAGCACAGCCTGCCGCGTGGGCGCCTCATTCAGCCGATGAATGGGCATCACGGGGAAGAGCTGCTTGATCGCCCACGAATCGGGAATGGACTGGAAGAGCGAAAAGTTGCAGAAGTACGTATCGGCCAGCGTATCGTCCAGCGACTGCAAATCCTCAGGCACGTCGTCCATCGTATGTGTCATCTTGCGAATCTTGCTACAGATGGCCCAGTACAGCGTTTCGGCCTGGCAGCGCTGGCCCAGCGGCAGATAGCCGCCGTTGAAGAGGTTGAGCGCCATGTCGAGCGCCTGTTGCGCGTCGTGATAACTTTCGAGCGCGTTGCGCGCCGTCAGGTGCTGGTAGGTCTCTTTCAGGTCCACGAGCGGTTGCTCAAGTTCATCGGCGTTATCGTTGGTGGGAATCTCCTCGTCGCCAAAACCCGACACGCCCAGAACGTTGAATACCAGCATGCTGTGGTACGCCACCACCGCGCGCCCGCTTTCAGAAACGATAGTCGGATGGGCCACGCCCGTGTCGTCGCATACCGACTGGATGTGATACACGACGTCGTTGGCATATTCTTGCAGCGTATAGTTCACGCTCGACTCGAAATTAGTGTTTGACCCGTCGTAGTCCACGCCAAGGCCGCCGCCCACGTCGATGAACTCGAGCCCGGCGCCTTCCTTGACCAGCTCGGTGTAAATGCGCGCCGCTTCGTTGAGCGCGCCCTTGACGATGCGGATGTTCGGAATTTGGCTGCCCAAGTGGAAGTGCAGCAGCTTGAAACAGTCTTCCATGCCGTGCGTCTTCAGCTCCTGAAGGCCCTGGCGCACCTCGGCTACGGTCAGACCGAACTTCGAACGGTAGCCTCCCGACGACTGCCACCGTCCGCCGCCGCGGGCCGCCAGCTTCACGCGCATGCCGATCTGCGGCCGCACGCCTACTTTCTTCGCGTATTCGAGGACCAGGCCCAGCTCAGTGTATTTCTCCACCACCGGAATGATCTTCCGACCCATCTTGAGCGCGAGCATCGCCATTTCGATGAACTCGGCGTCCTTGAACCCGTTGCAGATAATCGGCGTGTCGTTGGTGGTCATAGCCACCACGGCGAGCAGCTCGGGCTTAGAGCCCGCCTCGATCCCGAAGCCGTATTCCCGGCCGAAATCGAGCACTTCCTCCACCACCTGGCGCTGCTGGTTGACCTTGATTGGGTAGACGCAGACGTATTTGCCGCTGTACTGATGCTGCGCAATGGCCGCCTGGAAGGCGCCGTGAATGTCGCCCAGGCGATGGCGGAGGATGTCGCTGAACCGAATCAGGATCGGCAGGCCGATGCCGCGCTGCTGCAGGTGATCGACGAGCTGTTTCAGGTCGATTGACCGGTGTGGCTCCTTCGTGACATGCGCCAGCATGTGGCCGTTGGTGCCGACTGAAAAATAGCCCTGCCCCCAGCGAGTGACGTCGTAAAGTTCGGAGGCGTCGGTGACCGTCCAAGGGTCACCTTGACGCCGGGTAGCTTGCGGGCGGCTCGTTGTTGGCACGTTGCGCATAATACCGACTTTTGTTGACCGATCCAGGACAATTCGCGCTCCAGCTTGTTAACAGCCCCTGCCGTGTTCCCAACACGTGGGGTGTGTCGACACGCTCCCGGTGGTCAAATGAGCTCACTTCACTTTGAACATCGCGTCGTCGATCGGGGTGTTGAACGTCACCGTGGTGATCTTCAGCTCCGCCTGCACGGCGCCGCCCTGCGAGATCTTGACGCTGTGCGGCACCATGATGCCGTCGATCGCCTTGTAGTCGGAGAGGTCCGTCTCACTGGCGTTCGCGCCTTCGGTGGTGATCCTGAGTTCCACGAACGTGTCGGGGTCAAGGTAGACGTGCTGCGTCGGCAGGTCTTTGCGAGACACCTTGAGGTGATGCGCCGGCTTGCCGGCTACGGTGGCCGCGGGCAGCAGCTCCACCGCGAAGCCCTTGGTCTTGTAGTCGATCAGCGCGCCGTCGAAGTCTGACTGCGCCTTGGCGATGGCGCTTTCCGCGCCCGGCATTTCCTGCGGGGCATCGCTGCCGGTCATGGGGTTGATCATCCACGCTCTGGCGCCGTCGAACAGGTTCACGATCCTCACGGCCGGCTGACCCGGGAGCCCGATCGTCAGCTCCTTGCGGGACAGGTTCGGTCGCTTGGCATAGGCCGTCATCGGCAGTTCGAAGCCCTGCGCCAGCGCCACGCCGGTCATGGTCTGGCTCTGGATGGTCTTCCACTTCTCGGCGCCGCCCTTCGTCGCCAGGTGCTTCGTGACGATCTCGTCCACCGTCAGCGCCGCCGCAGACGTCTGCGCCGCAGCCCCCGACACCAGTGCCACCATCAATGCCAGCGTCGTGAGTGCGGTCACTGTCCGTTTTCGCATGCCCAAATCTCCCTCACGCAGTGTACGACCAAGGCATTACTATTTCCACATGAAGAAAATGTTTCGGGCAATCGGAGCGGGCACGAGTGTCTTCGCGCTGACTTTGGTCACGAGTGCCCAGCAGGGGCCGCGGCTCGGCTCGGACTGGCCTTCGTTCCGAGGCATACAAGGCGCGGGTGTAGCCGATGGCCAGCCGACAGCGATGACATGGGATGTGCCGCAAGGCAAGCGACTGCGCTGGAAAACGCCGATTTCCGGCCTCGGTTATTCGAGCCCGGTCATCTGGGGCGATCAGCTGTGCGTGACAACCGCGAAGTCGGGCAAGGCCGACGCCGGCCTGCGCCTTGGCCTTTACGGCGACATCGCCTCGGTGACCGACGACACCTCGCATGTCTGGCTGCTGACGTGTATGGAGAAGAACACCGGCACGGTGCTGTTCGAAGTAAAGATGCACGAGGGTGTGCCGCAGATCAAACGACACACCAAGTCAACGCATGCCAATTCCACGCTCGCCACCGACGGCATGCATATCGTGGCGATGCTCGGGTCCGAAGGGCTGTTTGCCTTCGACATGAAGGGCAAGCAGTTGTGGAAGGTGGACCTGGGCGTACTCGACTCTGGATTCTTTATGGTGCCGGCTGCGCAGTGGGAGTTCGGCAGCTCGCCGGTCATCCACGATGGAAAGATCATCCTGCAAGTGGACGTACAGAAGAGGTCGTTCCTTGGGGCGTTTGACGTGAAGACCGGTAGGGAGTTGTGGCGCACGAATCGGCAGGATGTGCCGACGTGGAGCACGCCGACTGTGCATGTGGTGGGCGGCCGCCCGCAGGTGCTGGTGAATGGCTGGCGGCACATGGGCGCCTATGACTTTGCGACGGGCGAGGAAATCTGGCGGCTCAAGAGTGTGGGTGGAGACATTCCCGTGCCGACGCCAGTTGTGGGCCACGGCATGGTGTATCTGACAAGTGCGCACGGACCAGGCGCGCCCGTGTTTGCGATCCGCGAGACTGCCAGGGGTGATGTGACGCTTGCGCCTGAGACCACGAGCAACGCGCATATCGTGTGGAGTTATCCGCGCGACGGCTCGTACATGATGTCGCCCGTGTTGTATCGAGGCCTCCTGTACGTCTCAAAGAACAATGGCGTATTCGCCGTGTTTGATGCCTCGACCGGCGAGAAGGTGTATCAGCAGCGGCTTGGCGACGGCACCACGGGGTTCACGGCGTCGCTTGTGGCTGCCGACGGCAAGGTGTACTTCACAAGCGAAGACGGCGATGTCTTTGTGGTGAAGGCCGGCCGCGAGTTCGAACTGCTGGCCAAGAATCCGCTGGGAGATTACGCGATGGCGACGCCGGCGATTTCGGAAGGCACGCTCTACTTCCGGACCGGCGCAGCGGTGATCGCGGTCAAATAGTCCAGGGCTTGCCCGCCCTAGCGCGCGCTGGTTCTCAGGCGCGCGGCTCTGGTGACGGAATGTTGCGTACGCTCAGGCGCTCGGATGTACGCAGTTGTTGCAATATCCCGCAGCGGACTTCTAATTCAACGCCGAAATCCTGCTGGCCCGATTCCTGAATGGTCACCCTCCCATTGGAGGGCGAACAGATGGGACATGTAATGAGGCGAGTAGGAACGGGACTATGGGCGTTATTGGCCATGGTTGTGGTTGCGGGCGTGGCGTTGGTGGGATGGGCGCGACTCGATGCGCAGGACCCGGTAGTGACGGGGCAGGTCATGCCATTCGTGCAGTTCCTGCCGTTGCAGGAGCGCGGTAGCGTGTTGGTAGTGGACGTCCGCGATATCGACAGCTTCGATCGCGGTCATATTCCTGGCGCCATGCATGTGCCTGTGCGCGAGGTGGAGGTGCGGGTCACTGAAGTCAGGCGCGCGGCCAAAGGCCGTCCTGTGGTGACCTACTGCTCGTGTCCGTCTGAGGCCACCAGTCTTGCGGCGGTGCGCGTCCTCACTGACGCCGGTGTCAACGCGAGTGCGCTGGTGGGTGGGTTCCCGAGATGGGTGGAGTTCGGCGGCGCCGTCGAACGGCGTTAGCTACCGCCCGACCTGCAGTTCGGCTTCGGCCTTCAGGAACGCCTGATACTCGGCCTCGGATTCCACGGTGATGACCGCGCGCATGCGGTAGTGGCCCAGACCGCAGAGCTGGGAGCATGCAATATCAAACTGACCCGCCATCGTCGGTGTGAACCACACGGGTGAGAGCAGGCCGGGCGTGGCGTCCTGTTTTATGCGCATGGCGGGTATGCCGAAGCTGTGGATCATATCTTTGCTCGAGAGCTGGATAACCACTGGCTGGTTGATGGGCAGATGGAGGTCGTCGAGCGTCAACAGGTCGTCGGCGCCGTGCGCCGACGACCTGTCGAGGCCCACCGGGTTGGTCGGCGAGACCAGGCTGAGCCTGGTCTCGCCGAATCGGCCGTCGGCGCCTGGATAGTGGATGTTCCAGGCGAACTGCTCCGCCACCACGCGCACCGCGACCGCCGACGGGTCGGCGGTCGCGGGCGCGGTCGTCTGGCGGTACCACACCGGCAGGGCGATCACGACCAGCAGCACGCCTTCGGCCATCACCACGCCGATCTCGGTCCACTGCGCTGGCCGGCGGGGCGGGCCTTCCGCGAGGGGTGCCGGCTGGCGCCCCTCGCGGAATCGCACCAGCATCCAGACGAAGTACACGCCCCACCCCACAAACAACACCAGCATCAGCCAGTGCACCAGCGTCAGCACCAGGTCGATCTCGCCTGCGTGCGCCGAGGCCTGCGGGGGCAGCCACCGTTCAATCACGGACCACCCCCACGCACGGCCGCTTCTCCCGGTTCAGCTCACCCTCGCGCTTGGCAAACAACACGACGAATCGGGCGAACGCACCGAGCACGACAGTTGTCACCCCCACGAGCACCAGCACCGCCGCCCGCACGCCGTCGGTGGTGGCGTTTTCCTTCACCTGGAAACACACAGGACACGCGAGCGCCGTCGTCGTGGCCCCCAAAACCCCCGCCACAACCATGCCAACCCAAAAGACGTCGGGTGTCTTTTTTTCCGAAAAAGACACCCGACGTCTTTTGGGGCGCTCGGTATTGCAGGTCATGAAAGGTACAGCCCCGCGAAGATGATCAGCCACACGAGGTCGACAAAGACCCAGTAGCGCCCCAGCACCTTCAGCCGGCCCGCAGTCATGATCTCGTCGGCCGACCTTGCACCCACGATCACCCAGAGGTTCGCCAGCAGCCCGCCGAACACGTGCGCGGCGTGAATGCCGGTCAGCGTGTAAGACATCGCCATGAACGTGCTCGTCGCCGGCACGAGCCCGGTCCGCAACTCCGCACTATATTCAAGACCCTTGATGACGAGAAACAGCACCCCGAGCGCGGACGCGACTAGCAGCCTTCCCCGCGCTGCGTCCGGCCGGCTACGCCCTGCCCGCCAGGCCACGGCGGTGAGCAGCATCAACACCATCGTGTTCGTCAGTCCGAGCTGAGTGTTGAGCAGAGTATCGCCGTCCGGCCAGTCCGTCGCCGCCACCCGCAACAACGCGTACGACGAGAACAACGCGCCGAACAACATCACCTCGGACGCAATAAACAGCCAGAACCCCAGGTTTCCACTGCTGACGCCTGTGTCGAATCGAGCAAGATAGGGGGATGGGTGTCGACCTGTTGAAAACGCCGGGGTAGGTGGATCGAGGTACACAGGGGGACGGGTGTCGATCTGTGGAAAACTCTGGGGCAGGTGATTCTCCGATCTGCCCAGAGGTTTCCACAGATCGACACCCGTCTCCCTTTTGGGCACCGCCTTCGGCTTCCGAAGCGTCAGCACGAGGTTGACGATGAAGAACAGCTGCACCAAGCCCAGCGCCACGGCCGCCCACGCCTGGAGCTCGTAGCTGAATTCAAATCCGGCGCTGTGGCTGTACGTCCGGCCGCCATCGAATAACCGCCGATTGAGCCCAGCCAGGCCCTGCGCGAACATCGGCATGAAGATCACGTTCATCGCCACAAGCGATCCCCAGAAGTGCCATCGACCCAGGCGCTCGTTGAGCATCCGACCCGTGACCCGCGGGAACCAATGGTAAATCCCAGCAAACAGCGCGAACAACGTGCCCGGCGCCACCAGGTAATGGAAATGGCCGATGACGTAATACGTGTCATGCAGTGGAATGTCTGACGCCGCCAGCCCCAGAGGAAGCCCCGTCAGCCCGCCAATGCCGAACATCGGCAGGAACGCGAGCGCGAACATCGAGGGCACTGTGAACGTGATCGAACCCCCGTGCAACGACAGCACCAAGGACGTTAGGATGATCACCGACGGCACCGAAATGATCATGGTCGTTACCTGGAAGAAGCCGCTCATCGTGGGACCCATGCCCGTGAGGAACATGTGATGCGCCCACACCAGAAACGACATCGATCCCATAAATAGCGAGGCGAACACCATGCCGCGGTATCCCCACAGGGGCTTGCGGGTGCTCGTGGCGATGACTTCGGCGACGATGCCAAACGCCGGCAGTACCAAGACGTAGACCTCGGGGTGCGCGAGGAACCAGAACAGGTGCTGCCAGAGAATCGGGCTTCCGCCCCCACTGACCTCTACAATTCGTCCCGACACGACCAGTCCGCTGGGCAGGAAGAAGCTGGTGCTCGCCAGACGGTCCATCAACTGGAGGATAGAGGCGGCCTGCAACGGCGGAAACGCCAGCAACAGCAGGAATGCCGTGACCAGCTGCGACCAGATAAAAAATGGCAGCTTCATCATGGTCAGCTCCGGCGCGCGCAGCTGCAGGATAGTCACGATGATGTTGATCGAGCCGAAGAGTGACGAGACGATCAGCACGAACATGGCGACGAGCCAGGCCGTCTGTCCCGAAGTGGCGAAGATCGCAAGGGGTGGGTAGGCCGTCCAGCCCGAACTGGCCGCCCCGCCGGGCAGGAAGAAGCTGGCGAGCATCACCAGACCCGCCGCCAGGTAGAGCCAGTAGCTCCACATATTGAGGCGCGGAAACGCCATATCCGGTGCGCCGATCATGAGCGGCACCAGGTAGTTTCCGAATCCGCCCACCGCCAGCGGCACCACGGCCAGAAAGACCATGATCGTGCCGTGCATGGCCCCGAGCTGGTTGTAGAACTCGGGCAGCATCAGGCCGGCTTCGGGCCAGGCGAGTTGCCAGCGCACAAAAACGATGAGGAGGAAGCCCAGCAGCAGGAACGTCAGGCTCGTCAGGGCGTACTGCACGCCAACGACCTTGTGATCGGTGGAAAAAATGCGCATTGGCCGCGGTGATTCTATACTGCTCGCCATGAGTCTAGCTCCGTCGGAACGCCCGGGCACCCATCCCGACGACTCGAACCTGTCGGCTACCTACGCCCTGGTCCTCGTCGTCGAAGTCATCGTGATCCTGGGTCTTTACTGGATCGGCCGTCAGTTTGGGTAGCGCCCATGCAGTGGATTGATTGGGCCATCGTCGCTGTTTATCTCTTCTGGATCGTCTGGACGGGTCTTCGGATGGGCCGGAAGACCGAAGAACTGGAAAGTTACTTTCTCGCGAACCGTTCCCTGCCGTGGTGGGCAGTAGGCCTCTCGGTGATGGCCACGCAGTTGTCGGCTATTACGCTGGTCGGCACAACAGGGCAGGGCTACAACGCCGGCTTGAGTTTCATTCAGTTTTACTTCGGATTGCCACTGGCGATGATCATCCTGTCGCTTACGGTAGTCCCGTTGTTTCGTCGCGCCAACATCTACACGGCCTACGAATATCTGGAACGTCGCTTCGACAGCAAGACGCGGCTATTCACGTCGCTGCTGTTCCTGTTGTCACGCGCGATGGCTACAGGTGTGGTCATTGCGGCGCCGTCGGTGATCCTGTCTGTGATCTTTGGATGGAACCTAACCCTGACTATTCTCGCGTTCGGCATTCCGACTATCTTCTACACGATGAAGGGCGGCGTGCAGGCCGTCACCTGGGCCGACGTGAAGCAGATGGTGGTCATCGTCGGGGGCCTCAGCGCTGCCGCTGTGGCGCTGATCATGGGACTGCCGGACGACGTGACGGTTGGCGCTGCGCTTCGCACGGCGGGCGCTGTCGGCAAGATGCAGGCGCTGGATTTCACGTTCGATACCTCGACCACGTACACATTCTGGTCGGGTCTCATTGGCGGTCTGTTTCTGTCGATGTCGTATTTTGGGTGTGACCAGAGTCAGGTGCAGCGTTACCTGACCGCCAAGTCCGTGGACGAGGCGCGAGGCTCGCTTCTGATGAGCGCGTTCTGGAAAATTCCGCTCCAGGTGCTCGTGCTGATGGTTGGCGTCTTGATGTTCGTGTTCTTCCTGTTCAATCAGGGACCGATCCTCTTCAAGAACACCTATCTGCCCGCAGTTCAGTCCAGCACGCGCGCCGCCGAGTACGCGGGCCTCGACCGCGAATACGCCCAGGCATTCGAGAATCGAAAGCTGGCCGCGAGAGCCATGGCGGCCGCCCAAGCGGACGGCGCTCCGGCTGGGGCCGCGAGCTTCGCGCGCAGCGAGTTTGTCCGCAACGACACCGCTGTTCGCGAGGTGCGCGCCAAGGCCACGGCGCTTGTAAAAGACGTCACGGGTGACCCTGACTACAACGACACGAATTACGTCTTTCCAACATTCGTCACCGAGCACCTGCCGGTGGGCTTGGTGGGCCTGATCATCGCCGCGATCTTTGCTGCAGCCATGTCCACCATTGCGGCCGAACTCAGTTCGCTCGCGACATCATCAGTCATCGACATTTATCGCCGGCATCTGAAGCCCGAGGCCGATGACGCACACTATGTGACGGTCTCGAAATGGGCCACGCTCTTTTGGGGATTGTTTGCCTGCTTTGTTGCGACCTTTGCCGCCGAGATGGGATCGCTCATTGAGGCAGTTAACGTACTCGGGTCATATTTTTACGGATCAATTCTCGGCGTGTTTATCCTCGCGCTTGGTGTGAAACGCGCGAACGGTGATGGTGCGTTTGTTGGACTGATCGCCGGTATGTCAGCGGTTTGGTGGGTGGACCAGCACACCGCCACGGTCTACCTGTGGCTCAACGTCGTTGGCGCGGTGGTTGTGACAGTGGTTGGCACGATTGTGTCACTGCTCACCGGCGGTGCGACAGCTGGGCCCGATGCCGGCAAGTCGGCGGCCACCCGAGCGGCGTAGGCTCAGCATGCATGTTCGCCTGAGGTGCGCAACGCTTGTCGCGGTGGCTGTGTGTGCAGCCGTCGTTTCGGCTCAGAGGGAAACCTTCGACCTGGTAATCGTCAACGCCCGCATTGTTGACGGCACTGGCGCACCGGCTCGCGCCGGTAGCCTGGGGATTCGGAAAGGCCTGATCGCGCGCGTCGGCGGTGTGACAGCCGCGCAGGGCACACGCGTCATCGACGCGCGAGGCGAGATCGTCGCGCCTGGCTTCGTGGACGTCCATACGCACGCGGACGATCTGGCGGAGCGACCCGATGCAGCCAACTTCATCCGCATGGGCGTGACGACAATCGTCGCCGGCAATTGCGGGTCATCAGCGCTCGCCCTTGCTGAAGCGCTTCAAGCGATCACGGATGCCGGCCCTGCCGTCAATTACGCTACCCTCATCGGACACAACACCGTCCGCTCGGCGGTGATGGGCCGGGCCCAGCGGGCTCCCACCGTAGTCGAGATGCAGCGCATGAAGTCGCTGGTGTTCAAGGGCATGGCCGAAGGGGCCGTCGGGTTTTCCACCGGCCTACAGTACATCCCCGGGACGTATTCCACCGCGCATGAAGTGATCGAACTGGCGCGCGTGGCCTCCAACGACGGCGGCGTCTACGCCACCCACATGCGGAATGAGGGCACAGCAGTGCTCGATGCCGTGCGCGAGTCAATCCATGTAGGGTCGATGCTGCGAATGCCCGTGCAGATCTCGCACCTCAAGGTGGACAGCCCCAGTCGTTGGGGTTCGAGCACCGCAGCGCTGGCTCTCATCGACGATGCTCGAGAACAAGGTGTAGACGTGGAGGCTGACCAGTACGCATACACCGCAGGCTCGTCATCACTTTCGATTCGTTTTCCGACGTGGGTGCTCGAAGGCACCAACGTCGACGTGGCTGCGCGCCTGAATGACTCGGACACCTGGACTCGGATCAAGCGCGAGATGATGCAGCTCTTGGCCGAGCGCGGGTTCGCCGATCTCTCGTGGGCGACGGTGGCCACGTATCGCGCCAACGAGACATACAACGGCCTGACGATGAAGGCGGTGGCGCAGGCGATGTTTGGCCGTGATGGCGCGGACGATCAGCTCGAATCGGCGCGGGTTGTGATGCTCAACGGCGGTGCGTCTATGGTCTATCACTTCATGACCGAAGACGATGTGGAGCGCATCATGCGGCATCCAATGGTGGGTATCGCATCCGACGCCGGCGTGGTGCCGTTCGGCAGCGGGGTGCCTCATCCCCGCGGAATGGGGAATACGGTGCGCGTGCTCGGGCGATACGTGCGGGAGCGGAAGGTTATTTCACTCGAAGAGGCTGTCCGCAAAATGACCTCGTTGCCTGCCCGTCAGTTCCGGTTGACTGGACGGGGTGAAATTCGCGCGGGTGCGGCGGCCGATCTAGTGATCTTCGACCCGACCCGCGTGGCGGATCTGGCCACGTTTGCGGCGCCTCATGCGTCCCCGGTGGGCATCTCTCACGTCATCGTGAATGGCGTGCCCGCAGTGCGAGGCGGCGAGGCGCTCGGAACCCGGTCTGGACAGGTCCTCAGACGGTCCTCTTGACAATAGTCCTCACAACGACTGTTATTGCCGTTGTCATGATGAGCCGCTCCAAACCCCGCCAGCTTTCTGCCGATGCCTTCCTGGCAATCGTCCGAACGGCCGAAGCGCTGCAGCGCGGGGCGGTAGAGCTATTCAGGGATTACGACCTGTCGCCGGCGCAGTACAACGTGCTGCGGATTCTGCGAGGGGCGGGTTCGGCGGGTGCCACCTGCAGCGAAGTGGCCGGCAGCTTGATTCAACACGACCCCGATGTGACGCGGTTGCTCGATCGTCTCGACACCCGCGGCTTGATCGAGCGGAGCCGCGACGCGACAGACCGTCGCATCGTGCGCACGAAGATTACGAAGGCCGGTACGGCGCTCCTGGCCGAACTGGACGAACCCGTCGCGTCCCTGCATGCCCGCCAATTTGGGCATGTGAGCGACAAACGCCTGGGCGAGTTGGTGGCGCTGCTTGGAGAAACCCGTGCGGGAAATTCGTGAACGTCGCTTTTGTGTGGCCAACCACTCGTTACAACGACAGTCCTCAATACGACCGTGAATGCATAAGGAGTCCGTCATGTGTCAGTCCGTTTCATCGCCGTCCGTTGATCGCGGTTTGTTGCTCATTCGCCTTGCGCTTGGTCTGGTCTTCGTCATGCACGGCTGGCAGAAGCTCGCCGTATTTGGCGTCGCCGGCACGGCTGGGTTCATGGCCTCCCTGGGTCTGCCGTTCCCAACCCTGAGCGCCGTCGCGGTTATTGCGGTGGAGTTGATCGGCGGCCTGATGCTCGTCGCCGGTGCCGGCACACGGATCGCCAGCGCACTGCTGTCGTTCTCGATGCTGGTCGCGGTCGTCACGGCACACGCCGCCAGCGGCTTTTTTCTGCCGAACGGCTATGAGTTCGCGCTGACGATGGCAGTGGTCAGTCTCGCGGTGGTGCTGACCGGCGCCGGAAGGTACTCGGTGGACGCCCGCGTCTTCGGGCGCGCTCCGGTCCTCGACTACACGACACCGGTCTACCGCAAGCCCGCGTAACATGGGAAGCCTCATGACACCACTCAACGTTCTTGTGATCCTGGGCAGTGTCCGTCGCGGCCGCATGAGTGAGCGCGTGGCGACGTTCGTGATGTCGCGTCTGGCCGCCACCGACGGCGTGACCGCTGAATTGATCGACCTGCGCGACCTCGACCTGCCCATCATGGAAGAGCGCCTGGGCCGCATAGAACCGACCCCGGCGCACGCGGCCGACCTTGGCGCGAAGATCGAACAGGCCGACGGGCTGATCATTGTCTCGCCGGAGTACAACCACGGCTATCCCGGTGTCCTGAAGAACGCCCTCGACTATTTCTATGCGCAGTACAAACGGACGCCCGTGGGGCTGGTCACGGTATCCAACGGCGGCCACGGCGGCGTCAACTGCTGGGCGCAGTTAGTCACCGTCTTCGTCCAGTTGGGCGCCATCGTCTTACCAAGTTCCGTTGCGGTCTCCAACGTGGAAAGATCATTCGCCGAAGACGGCACCCCGCTCGAATCGTCCTACATCACACGTATCGACGGAATGATCGCGGAACTCGTCTGGCTGGCGTCAAAGCTGAGGGCATAATGTGCCCATAACGCCTTACGCTTCCTATGTTGCGGGCCAGGACCCGCTCACTGTCCTTCGATCAACTCTTGACGGTTACCGCGACGTCTTCGCGCGCAACGGTGCTGCGGAGTGGGCGATGCCCTGGTCGCCAGACAAGTGGACGGCTCACCAGGTCATGGTCCACGTCACGCAATGGGAACTGATCTTCAGCACGCGGATCCGGGCAGCCCTTGCAGCGCCCGGATACGTCGTGCAGCCGATGGAGCAGGACGATCTCCTGAACGTCGAAGCACCCGCCGTGGACGCGCAGACGGCGTCTTTGGCATTTGAAGCCGTACGCCGCATGAACATCGCTCTTGTTGCGGCGTTAACGCCGACTCAGCGCGCCACGAAGATCACCCACCCCGAACGTGGCATCATTGATATCGAAGACCTTCTCATCACGCTAGCGGGACACGCCGCGCATCATTTACTTCAATTGCGCTCCAATTGAGAATGGCTGGATTGAGGGGCTGTCTCGCGATTCTCGTGATCGGGGTGCTGGTCGTATTGGCGCATGCGCGGGTCGTCAATGCGCAGACTAGGACGCTTGCCAGCATCTGGTATCGGGGCAAGCCTGCCGGTGTGCCGCGACAAATGGATCTCGACGCGATTGCGCTGGCGGGGTTCTCGGCCGTCACCTGGCCGATGGTGCAAGTGGACGGCGCCATGGAGCTTCGGCGCATGGCGGAGTCGGCCGAGCTGCAGGTGGTGATTCGTAGTGAGCCGTTTCCGCTGACCATCGAGTCCGCGCTTCGTCCCGATACCTACGTGGACATCCTGGTGCCGCAGACGCCCGTGCCCCAGTACCCGACGTTGATGTGGCGCGCCGTGGCGCACGGCGCCAGGGTCATTTCGTTTGACATCGGCGCAGCCGACGGCAACGCGCTGCTGGATCAGGCGGGCCGCCCGGCTTCGTGGGTTGCGCCCGTGTCGGCTGTGGCGCGTGATCTCGTGCGCCACGCGACGATGGTCGATGTGCTCACCGCCGGGCCCGCTGTTCGCGTCGAACCTCAGGCGCCAGGGCTCGACGTCACGCTGCTCGATGCGCGCCGTTCATGGGTGCTCATCGCCACCAACCTGTCGCCCACAGGGACGCCGCCGGCCGACACGTATGCCTACTTGCCGCGACCGGTACTGCCGGCTGAGTGGCTGAACCTCCTCGACGGGTCCACGATCGCCATGTTGCGACGACCCACCGATGTCCGCTGGCACGTCGTACTTGGCCCCGGCGACGTGCGGGTGTACGTGATTGGGAAAATCGAGGGCTAGAAAAAAACACCCGACGTCTGTTTCCAGTTTCCCGACTTCGCTTCAGCCATCTCGCCGAACACGATGCCGAGTGTTCGCGCGGTGTGGGCGCCTAAGGCCTTGAATCCGGCTAACGTCGGCGTGGTGGCCGTGAACTGCTCCTTCGACTGGCCCGCCTTGATTGCCGCTCGAGTGTGATTGAGAAGCGCGGTGAGATAATCGCGGAAGACCATCAGGTCGGCGCGTGTTCCAGTCACGGGCAAGCTGGTGCCGGTGTGTCCAAAGATGTACGTCGTGTCATTGGCGTAGTCTGCAGCCGCTTTCTCGATCACCGTGATCCCGGTGGCCACGATTGCGCCATTAATGCGGTCGATCGCCGGAACCCGCCGGTTGATCATTAAGTCGCCCATATGCGCCACATTGGCACGTTCGAAGGTGATCACGGCGTCGCCGCCGGTGTGTGCGCGCCCGTAGTACTTGGCCCGCACCCACTCGTCGCCCACCTGCTCGCGCTACACGTCCGTGAACGTGGTGTCGGGCGACAACTGCTCGGCGAAATTCGGTGCGGCTGCAGCCTGCTTAATTAGGTTCGCCGCGAACTCGTGCGCCACCACCTTCTTCGCCAGGCCCTTGAATGCGATGTTGCCGCCGCTTTGGTCACCGTGGTGATGCGTATTGATCAGGCGATCGACCGAGCGGTTCTTCGACCGCTCATTGAGCCCATCGACACAGAGTCTGGCCGAGTCGGGGAACTAGCTGTCTACGACCACCACGCCTCCAGAGTTAATCAGGTAGCCGATGGTGCCACTCCGGCCCGTGACAAATCCGGCGCCTCTCCTGATCTCGGTGAAGACGGGTGTGACCACCGGCGCCTGCTGCTGCCAGGCCCTGCCCAGCGCACCTGCACCCAGGGCGACGGCAGACGTAGCAAGACAGTCACGGCGGGCAATCGACATGGTTCAGTTCTTCGAAAAAAGTATGTCCTTGAGTTCCTTCGTGCCTCGTGTGGATCAGTGGGGCGTGTTCTTCACGTACTTGTCCAGCCAGTTGAGGGTCTCAGCCATCACGTGCATGTTGGACTCGCGCGCGGCGTAGCCGTGTGATTCGTAGGGCAGCGTCACATACCGCGCTGTGGCGCCGTGGCCCTTGAGCGCCATGTAGAATCGCTCAGACTGGATCGGGAACGTGCCCGAGTTGTTATCCAGCTCGCCGTGAATGAGCAGGATGGGCTCCTTCACCTTGTGCGCGTGCCAGAAGGGCGACATCTTCGCGTACACAGCAGGGGCTTCCCAGAAGGTGCGCGTCTCACTCTGGAACCCGAAGGGTGTCAGCGTACGGTTGTACGCGCCGCTGCGCGCCACGCCCGCCGCGAAGATGTCGGAGTGCGCCAGCAGGTTGGCGGTCATGAACGCGCCGTAGCTGTGACCACCCACGCCGATGCGCGCGCGGTCCGCGATGCCAGCGTTCACGGCGTAGTCCACGGCGGCCTGGGCGCTCGCGACCAATTGCTCGACGTACGAGTCGTTGGCCGTTTCGCCCGAACCAATGATCGGCATCGTGGCGCCGTCGAATACGGCGTACCCCTGCGTCAGCAGCAACAGGTGCGACGCGCCGCTCACCAGTGTGAAACGGTTGGGTGAGCCTGAAATCTGGCTGGCCGCGTCGGCAGTGGTGAACTCCCGTGGATACGCCCACACAAACATGGGGAGCCGCACGCCCGGCTTGTAGCTCGGCGGCAGGTAGATGGTGCCCGAGAGCGTCACGCCGTCTGCGCGTGTGTAGGTCACAAACTGCTTCTGCACATCCGACAGCTGCGGATGTGGATCCTTGAACGCGGTGATGGCCGTCGTCGAGCCAGCGGTCCGGTCGCGCATGATGTAGTTCGCCGGAATCTGCTTCGTCTCGCGGCGCGTGATCACCTTGCTTGCGTTGTCGTCTACGAGCGCCACGATGGACTCTAACGCCTGGTTGTCGCTCTGCCAGAGTCGTTCCTTCTGCATTGTCTTCAGGTTGAGCCGATCGAGGAACGGCATGTCGCCCTTGGCCGACGCACCGGTGCCGGTGAGGTACACGGAGTCGCCCACATGCATGACCTTGCCGGTGCCCGGTCGCACGAGCGGAAGGCCGGGGTCGCCGTAAAGATCCTCCTGCGCCAGTTCCCACATCTTGCGGGGCGTCGCGCCGAATCCTGTCTCAAGCAGCCAGGTCCGCCGCCTGCGGCTGGCACGGTCCGACTCGTTCACCATCACGGCGCCGCGTTCTGTGAATGACAGTCCACCGTAGCGCCACTCGGTCTTCAGTAGCTCTGCCGGCTGGCCGGTGAACGGCGCGGCCAGACTCATCAGGCGATCTCGATGAGCGACCTTGTTGCGGATGTCTCCCTTGTCGAGTGCCTCAGCGTAGAGCAGCGTCGCAGGCTCGAGGGGGTGCCACCGTGCACTGCGCGGACCCTGCTGCACGCCATTGGCAGGCACCACGTCGTCCATTGGAACGTCGGCAAGAGCTTTGAGCACCGCCCCCTTGCGATCCCAGACTTCCACGTCTCGAGGGAAGCTACTCGCGGGCAACAAATACGAGTACGGACGCTTGATGCGGGTGACGATGAGGAATTGGGAGTTGGTGGAGACCTGCAGGCCGGCGTACACGGCGGGTTTGCCGAACGGCGTCTTCGTGCCAGCCATGTCCACCCAGGCGGGCTGGCTGATGAAGTAGTAGTCGTAGAGGAGCTCGTCGTGAGAGCCCGTCAGCAGGTCCTGATAGGTGCGGCCTGCGGCGATGGTGCCCATGTTCTGCTGGATGTTGGGCGTGGTGGGCACGCGAGGCGTGGCAGGCGCGGCGCCCAGGCCCGCAGGAATCAGTCCGCACATGAAGCCGGCGGAGTCGTCGAGCCAGGAGCAGCCGCCGCCAAGCCCGTTGACGCCGCCATCAAGGATCGTGCGCACCGCACCGGTGGCGACGTCGGCCACAAGCAGGCGTGTGCCGTTGTCTGTCGCATGGGCGATGGCGATCTTCTTGCCGTCTGGGGAGAAGGTCGGGCTGAAGGAGCCTTGGGCCGGCAGTGTGAGCTTGCGCTCGGCACCCGACGCGACGTCCTTCAATGTGATGCCGGTGACGCCGTTCAGCACGTGCGGGCCGTTTGAGAGCGGGCTGATGCGCGACCCTCCGAGCCGCAGCATCGGCGAGGCTACTTCAGCCAGCGTCGGCATGCTGCGCCGGTGGGTGAGCAGCAGCGTGCGCCGGTCCGGCGACACCGCCACGCCCGGCAGCGGCTCGGCATCCATGATGTCGGCGATTACTTTGGGTGGCATCTGGTAACCGGACGGTGCTTGCGATTGGGCGAAGAGGGCAGCGAAGGTTAGGGCAACGAGTGTGCACACAAACCCCGCACGATGCAAAAATCTGGACATGGTGAATCCTCCTTGAAACAGAAGGCATTCTACTCTTTGATTCTGGATCCTAGACTCTGCACCCTGGACTCTGGACTCTGGACCCTGGACTACCGCGCCGCGCCCAACCCCGCCGCGCGGCCGGTGGCCCACGCCCACGCGAAGTTGTAGCCGCCAATGGGGCCGAAGGCGTCGAGCATCTCTCCGCACATGAACAGGCCGGGGTGGCGGACGCTTTCGAGCGTGCGGGGGTGGACGTCCGTGAGGGCCACCCCGCCGCCGGTGACTTCGGCCTTCTTGTAGCCCTCGTCGCCTTTCCACGGCAATTCGTACGACGTCAGCGCGGCCACAAGCGCCGTCCGCTCCTGCCGGCGCAACTCCGGGCCGCGCCGGTCTGGCGGAAGGCCCGCCTCCAGGCACAACACCTCCGCGAGCCGCTCCGGCATGTGACGCGCCACCAGGCTCACCACCAGGCCGTGTGTCGCCGCCAATTCCCGCGACCACGTGTCCGCATCGCGATCGGTCCACTGCACGCGAAGGACGGCGGCCGGCCGTTGCCCGTGACTCCGTACCGCCACATGCGACACATCCAGCACCGACGGTCCGCTGTAACCAAAGTGCGTGAACAGGAACCCGCCGTGCGACTCCGTGGTGCGCCCCTGCCACTTCGCACGAATGCGCATGTCCAGCGAAATACCCGAGAGCGACGCCAGAAGCGGCGTGCTCCCGGTCAGCGGCGTCAGGGCCGGGTAGGTCGAGTGGATCTCGTGCCCGAGCTGTCGCGCAATCGCGAGCCCGGTGCCGTCGCTGCCGGTCAACGGCACCGACAGGCCCCCGGTAGCAAGAATCACACTCGATGCATCGAAGTCGCCGCGCGACGTAATGATGCGCCACGAGACCTCCGAACCGGCTGGACTGCCGGTGGCCTGAAGCCCGGTCACCGTGGTCTGCGTCTGCACCTCAACCCCTCGTGTACGCGCGAGGGTCATCAGGCCATCGCGCACGTCCCGTGCGCGGTTCGAGACCGGAAACAGCTTGCCGGTCTCTGCCTCCAGTGCAAGCGGAATGCCCACTTCCTCTTCGAAAAAGGCTCGCTGGGCCGCCAGCGGCCACGACCGCAACATCCCTCGGAGCAGCGGGGAAGGCGAGTCGGTCACGAATCTCTCGGGTTGAAGAGACGACGGCAGGATGTTGCATCGGCCGCCGCCGCTGATCAGGATCTTGCGCCCGCCGTCGGTGGTGCGCTCGATGAGCAATACCTCGCGGTTCATAGTCCGCGCGAAGATCGCGGCGACCAGCCCCGCCGCGCCGGCGCCGACGACAACAATCCCGCCTTCGCCCGGCGCTCCTTTCAGTCGCGGCTTCGGCGCGGCAAGCACTATTTCAGCACGTCATCGACCGGTACCACGCGCACCGGTCCAAGGTTGGCGGCGCGAATGGGCGCCTCTATCTTTGACAGGTCGCCGACGACGATGATGGCGAATTTATCGGGTTGGATGTACTGGTTGGCCGCACGCTGCGCGTCGGCCACGGTGATGGCCTGGATGCGGCCGACATATGCGTTGAACAGCGATTCGTTCAGTCCGTAGATCACCAGTTCACCCAGTTGCGCGGCCACTGAACCTGTGGTTTCGAAGCCGGCGGGAAAACCCAGCGCTAGGTAGTTCTTCGCACGATCGAGTTCGGCGGCTGGAATGGGCTGCCGAATGGCCGTCAGTTCGTTGAAGAACTCGCGTAGCGATTCCACAGTCTTGTCGGTCTGCACGCCAGACGACGCGTAGAAGGGGCCGGCTGTGGAGCGCATGTCGAACATCGAGCCGGCGCCGTAGGAGTAGCCGTTGCGCTCGCGCAGGTTCTGGTTCAGGCGCGACGTGAACGACCCGCCGAGCACGGTGTTTATGACTTCAAGGACGTAGAAGTCGGGGGTGCTGCGGGGCACACCGATCCAGCCGATGCGAATCTGCGACTGGGCGGCGCCAGGGCGATCGATCAGGTAGAGCTGTTTCGCCGCGTGCTGCTGGGCCGCGGGTAAGGCCGGCGCCGCGGGTGTCGCGCCGTTCTTCCAGTCGCCAAATGTCTTTTCCAGCTTCGGCAGGATCGTATCGGGTGTCATATCGCCCACCACCAGCAGATGCGAGTTCTGCGGCTGGTAGTACTGCGCGTGGAACGCGCGAATCTCCTGCGCGGTCATCTCGCCGTTCGACACGCTGTTGCCCATGGCCATGGCGCCGTACCGATGGCGCGGGCCGTAGACCAGCCGCCCGAATGCCGCGTTCGCGACCACACCGGCGTTGTCGCGCTGCTGCATCAGCGAGGTCAGCCGCTCCTTGCGGAGCCGCTCCACTTCGGCTTCCGTGAACGAGGGATGCAGCGCCACATCCGCCAGCAACGGCAGCGCATCGTCCAACTTTGATATCGGGCTAAAGAGACCCACGGTGGAGGCGTCCCACGAGCTCCCGGTCGAGATGCTGATGCCGAGGAACTCGAGGGCGTCGGCCAGTGCAAGCGCGTCGCGCGTGCCCGCGCCCTCGTCGAGCATCGCGGAGGTAAAGCTGGCGAGGCCATACTTGCCCGTCGGGTCGGTGGCCGCACCTGCGCGCACGATCAGGGTGACCTGGACCACCGGCACCTTGGGCATGGCGACAATCCACACCGGCAGGCCGTTCGCCAGCGTGCGCTTCTGGATTGGCGGCAGCTTTAACGCAGAGACCGGCCCCGGCGCAGGCGCCTTGGACCGATCCGGTGCCTGCTGCGCGGCAACCGGCGATCTGAACGCCGCTGTGACCACCGCGAGACCGACGAATATGCCGAGCGCAGCTTTGATTGCGAGTGTCATGCCCTACTTGCCTTTCGGGTGAACGGAAAGCTCCAGGCGCCTGTCGAGCGGGAGCCATCGCCTGGTTGCCGCCTGGATGTCATTCGGTTGAAGCGCGAGGTATCGCGCCAGGTCTTCAGCGAAGTAGTCGGGATTGCCCGTCGCGAAGAAGTACGCGTTCATCACATCGGCCTTGTCGCCACTCTGCTGCATTGAATTGAGGAAGTTCGACTCGATGCCGTTGAGTGCGCGCTGCACTTCGCGCGCGGCAGGTGGTGCGGCCTTGAGCTTCTCAATTTCTTCATCGATGATCGTTGTGATCTTCGCCAGCACTTGATCGGGCGGCTCGTCGGATGGCCGGGCCGTGGCGACGATCTGGAACCGCGAACCCAGCGCCGCACTCGACTGGAATGCCTGGATGCTCTGCACGAGCTGCAGATCGTAGACCAGTCGTTTGTAGAGGCGCGAGTTCTTGCCGCCGGTCAACACGTTCGCCAGCACATCGAGCTCCGCATCGCCCGGTGTGAACTGGGCGGGCGAGTGCCACGCCAGGATCAGCCTCGACAGCTGAACGTTGTCGGTCATCGTTTCCTTGATGACTGACGTCAACTCCACTGGCGGCGCCTCGATGGGTGCGGGGCGCGGACCTGCTTTGATGTCGGCGAACCAGTGTTCCACCTTCTTCTTTGCATCCGCCGGATTGATGTCGCCGGCAATCACGATGCTTGCGTTACCCGGAGCGTAGTACTTCGTGAAGAACTCCTTCACGTCCTCGTGTGTCGCGGCGGTCAGATCTTCCATGTAGCCGATGACGGGCCAGTAGTACGGATGCGTCTTGGGATACATCAACTCCGTGAGCCGCACGTTCGACATGCCATACGGCGCGTTCTCGTAACTCTGGCGCCGTTCGTTCTTGACGACGTCACGCTGGCCGTTCACGAGCTGCGGCGTGACCACGTCGAGCAGGAATCCCATGCGGTCGGATTCCAGGAACAGGGCCAGGTCCAGTGCGTTGGAAGGCACCGACTCGTAGTAGTTCGTGCGATCGGTGGTGGTGGAACCGTTGTTGGTGCCGCCGGCGGCTTCAAGGAAGTTGTCGAAGTCGCCTTCCTTCACGTTCTTCGATCCCTCGAAGAGGATGTGTTCGAAGAGGTGAGCGAACCCGGTACGACCGAACTTCTCGCGCGCGGATCCGGCGTGATACCAGACGTTGACGGTCACCATCGGCACGCTGTGGTCTTCGTGGAGGATGACGGTCAAGCCGTTTGGCAGGGTGAACATTTCGTACGGCGCCGACACTTTCGGCACCTGCTGGGCGGCCACGGGCGCCAGCGTGAGCAGCGCCACCAGGGAAAGCGCCGTGGCCATGCGGGTACGTTGCAGCGTCATGCGCTCAAGTCTACTGTTGAGCGGGCCTGCCCGCCAGAGCGGCGCCTCAGTAGCGGGCCTTTAGTATCCAGGGTCCGTGATTAACTGTTGGCGTGTTCTCGTCGCGACTGCCGGCCCATCTGGAATCAAACGCGTTCAGCATTGCTCTTGCCGGCCTTCGCCGCAAGGGCGTCACACTCGTTGACCTGACGGTCAGCAACCCTACGCAGGTTGGGCTCTCGTATACGGCTAACCTTCTTGCTCCACTCGCTGACAAGAAATCGCTCTGCTACGACCCGGCGCCGTTCGGCCTCATGGCTGCGC
This sequence comes from Acidobacteriota bacterium, assembly GCA_005799825.1. Lineage (GTDB taxonomy): Bacteria > Acidobacteriota > Vicinamibacteria > Vicinamibacterales > SCN-69-37 > SYFT01. The sequence goes on from SYFT01000034.1 coordinate 27,507, forward strand.
GCGAGGCGATAGCCGCGTCGATCTCGCGTCCCGACGCGAACGTGAACCCGGACCTTGTCATCCTCACGGCGAGCACGAGCGAGGCCTATGGCCTGTTGTTCAAGTTGCTGTGTGACCCCGGCGACGAAGTGCTGGTGCCGCAACCAAGTTATCCGCTCTTCGATCTGCTGACGGGGCTCGACGCCGTCGTGTCTGCGCTCTATCGACTTGAAGACCATGGCGCATGGTCCATCGATCGCGACAGTGTGACCGCCGCGTGCCGGCCGAATACCAGGGCCGTACTCGTCGTATCGCCAAACAACCCGACCGGGTCGATGCTCCGCGGCAGCGACCGCGAGTGGCTGGTCGCGTTTGCGCGGGAGCACGGCCTTGCGATCATCTCCGACGAAGTGTTTTCCGACTATCCAATCGATCCCAGGCCGGATGCAGTGTCCCTGCTGGGCGAGTCGCGCGTCTTGACGTTTACGCTCGGCGGTTTGTCCAAGTCTGCAGCGTTGCCGCAACTCAAACTGGGATGGATCGTGGTGAGCGGTCCGGACCGGACCGTGGCCGATGCCCTCGAGCGGCTGGAGATCATCTGCGACACATACCTGTCGGTCTCGACACCCGTGCAGGTCGCCGCGTCGCAGTTGATTGCCGGAGGTGCCGTGGTGCGCGATGCGATTCGTCAGCGAATCCATCAGAACTATCGTGAGCTCCAGCGCATTGCCTCAGCGCACCCGTCTGTGTCTGTCTTGTCTCCTGAAGGTGGATGGTCTGTAGTTGTCCGTATTCCTGAGACCATCGGCGAAGAGGCGCTGGTCATGGCGCTGCTGGAGCAGGCGCACATCGTGGTGCACCCGGGCTACTTCTTTGACATTCAGCGAGGCGCGCACATGGTGATGAGCCTGCTTCCTGACCCCGATCTGTTTGCGGACGCCGCCTCGAAGGTTCTAGCCATGGCGGAGGCGCGATGATCCGCCATCGCGGAATCTCCCTGCCGCTTTCATCGATGCCTTCGTCGAGCAGTTGGGGTATCGGTGAGATTCCGGATCTGGTGCCGATGGGGCAGTGGCTGGAGGCGGCGGCGTTCGACCAACTGATGCTGCTGCCGGTCGGTACGATGGCCAGAGGTCAGTCGTCGCCCTATTCGGCGTGTTCGGCGATGGCGATTGATCCGATTTACATCTCGATCGAAGGCATTGAAGATTTCTCCCGAGCCGGTGGCCTCGAGAGCCTTTCGTCGGATGTACGCCGTTGGCTCGGCGAAGTGCGGGGAAGTTCACTGGTGCGGTTTGCCCAAGTACGGGAACTCAAGGAAGTAGCGTTGTGGATCGCCTTCCGCCAGTTCGTCAGTGACGAGTGGGACCAGCGGTCGATTCGCGCGGGCGAGTTCGCGGCGTTTGCGCACCGCGAGCGCTGGTGGCTGGACGACTATGCGTTATTCCAGGCGTGTGCCGCAGAGTGGCCCGGCGGCACGTGGCAAGACTGGCCGGCGACAGTTGCGCGGCGCGAGCCGGCGGCCGTGAATGAGGTGCGTCGCCACCTTGGGCGCCGCCTGATGTTTAAGCAGTACGTGCAGTGGATAGCCAGCCTTCAGTGGCAATCGGCCAGGGCAGCACTGAAGGCGCACGGCGTGGCGTTGTTCGGCGACCTGCCGTTTGTGGTTGACGCCCACAGCGCCGACGTCTGGGCGCGCCAGGACGAATTCCTGACCGAGGTCTCAGTAGGTGTACCGCCCGATGCGTTCAGCGACACCGGTCAGGATTGGGGCCTGCCGATGTACCGGTGGGACGTGGTTCATCAGTCGCACTTCGCCTGGTTGCGGCAGCGCGCCCAACGGATGGCCGCACTCTACGACGGCTTCCGGGTGGATCACCTCGTGGGCTTCTATCGCACCTACGGCAAGTCGCCGAGCGGCGAGACGTTGTTCCTTCCGCCTGACGAGCCGACACAGGTCGCGCTTGGCGAGCAGGTCATGCGCGTGTTCCTTGAAACGGGCGCCGACATCGTGGCCGAGGATCTCGGGACCGTGCCGGGGTTCGTCCGTGAATCGATCGCCCGCCTGGGTGTGGGCGGATACAAAGTGTTGCGATGGGAACGCGTCTGGTCGCAGCCGGGGCGGCCGTTTGTGGAACCGGCCCACTATCCTGCCCGGTCGGCGGCGACGACGGGCACGCACGACACCGAGCCGATGGCGGCGTGGTGGGACGAAGCCTCGACCGAAGATCGGTACGCGCTGGCGGAAGTGCTGCATCGCGCCGGTGCCGGCGGGTGGGACCCTTCCGCGCCCTGGAGCGACGCCCTGCGCGACGCCATCCTGCGACTCATGGCCACCGCTGCATCCGATCACCTGTTCTTCCCCATCCAGGACGTATTCGGCTGGCGCGATCGCATCAACACGCCGGCAACAGTGGGTGAGCACAACTGGACCTGGCGCCTCCCGTGGACGGTGGACACGTGGCTGGACCGCGAGGAGACGCGGGAGCGGGCGACCTTCCTGCGCGGAACCGGACGGAACAAGCCGTAGGCGCCCAGCGTCCACACGCCACAGATTGTCCCCGACTCAATCGCTCCGCCTCTGGCCCGGTGTCGTTTTCGCGGCGTTACTCGTCCTGACCAGATTCATCATGCCCGCCGTGGCGCCAAAAGCCGAGTTATTCGGCCTGGACACGGCTCTGGTGGCGGTTGTCGGCGGGCTGCTGTTCGCCGTGGCGATCCTGGTCTGGTGGATGTTCTTCAGCCGCGCCCCCTGGTCCGAGCGATTCGTCGCGCTGGCCGGGTTGGTCGTCGCCATATTCGCCATTGGGCCCCTCACGCACATCTCACTGCAGAACGGGATGATGGGCAGCTTGTTGTACATCTATGCCTTCCCGCCAACCTTGGGTCTGGCGCTTGTGGTCTGAGCCGCGACGAGCCGTGGCCTCGACACAAGCCGTCGTCGCCTCACGCTCGTCGCCGCCATCCTGATCGGCTGCGGTGTGTGGACCCTCGCGCGGACGGATGGCCTGTTCTGGGGGCTCCCGCAACTCGCCTGGCGCTGGACGCCGACAGCAGAAGATCGCCTTCTGGCCCAGACGCCGCCGCGTTGTGCCCCCGACAAGCACGCCAGGCGTGACGCCGGCAGTAGTGGCCACCAGCGAGCCGGGATCGACGCCGACAGGGCCTGCCACGAGCGAGCCTGTGGTCGCGGGAGTCGAGTGGGCAGGTTTCCGCGGCTCCGATCGTGATGGCGTTGTGCGTGGCCTGCGCATCAACACCGACTGGTCCACAGCGCCGCCGGTCGAATTATGGCGACGGCCCGTGGGACCCGGTTGGTCATCATTCGCGGTCAGCGGCGACCTGTTCTACACGCAGGAACAGCGGGGCGAAGAAGAGATGGTCGCGTGTTATCGGCTCTCTATTGGAGAGCCAGTGTGGCGGCACAGCGACCCGGTGCGTTTCTGGGAGTCGAATGGTGGTGCAGGTCCGCGCGGCACGCCGACGATTCACAACGGTCGCGTATTCGCCCTCGGCGCCACCGGCATCATCAACGCGCTCGATGCGCGCACGGGCGCCGTCATCTGGTCGCGCAACGCGGCCACCGACAACGAAAGAGCTCTTCCCGGCTGGGGCTTCACCAGTTCGCCGATCGTGGTTGACGATGTCGTGATTGTGGCCACGTCGGGGACGATGTCGGCGTATGACACTGCGACCGGTGCGCCGCGCTGGATCGGACCGCGGCAGCTTGGCAGCTACAGCTCACCGCATTTCGTGACGATCGATGGCGGATCGCAGGTGCTGCTCCTAACCGGATCGGGCGCCGTGTCTCTGGCCACGGCGACCGGCGAGGTGTTGTGGCAGCACGACTGGCCCGACGGTGGAACCACCATCGTTCAGCCGGCCGCGATATCCGGTGGTGACGTGCTGATTAACACGGCCTCTGCGATGGGTGGCCTGGGCATCCGCCGGCTTCACCTGACGCGCCCCTCCACCACGGCCGCGACCTGGACGGTCGAGGAGCGCTGGACGTCAAACGGTCTCAAGCCGTACTTCAACGACTTTGTCGTCCACAAGGGACAGGCGTTCGGGTTCGACGGCGCCATTCTGTCGTCCATCAACCTCGAAGACGGCAAGCGCAACTGGAAGGGCGGACGATACGGCAACGGCCAGATGCTCCTGCTGGCCGACCAGGACGTGTTGCTGGTGTTGTCTGAAGAGGGCGAACTGGCGCTCGTGTCGGCGACCACCGACAAATTCACAGAACTTGCGCGATTCCCCGCGCTGAATTCCAAGGCCTGGAATCACCCCGTGATCGTCGGCGGCATTCTCCTTCTGCGCAACAGCGAAGAGATGGCGGCGTTCCGGTTGCCGCGGTGAACTCCGGCCAGCCCGCCGACCGCCCGATCGGCGCTGTCATTCAGGGCGCCGTCATTTTCTCCGCCCCTTGATAAACACATCAATGCCCTCAGGCCGTCCGTTGACGAAGTCGAGCCGCGTGAGGCCGTCGGGTGTCTGGCGAACCACCGCAGGAATAGACGACGCGGTGAGATGCCAGCCGGCAGGGAGGACCACAGAGTTACGCGTGCGGCCGAGGTTGCGCTCGAAGACAAGGTCGGCGCCGTCGAGACGGTAGCTCTCGGGGTGCGTGTACGTTTCGGTGATGCGAAGGCGAATGGACTGGCCGGCCTTGACCGGGGTGAAGTGGATCACCACGACCTCGGTCTCCGGTGTCACGGTGCCGGCTTCAATTTTCGCGGCCGTGATCGCTTTACCCCTGAGCGTCTCGTGCCGCAACACTTCGCCGGTGTCGAGAATATAGGCCGAGGGGTTCGACACGCGTGAGCCCGCCCGCACCACGTTGAGGTACTTGTCCACGCCAGGGCGAGTCTCCGTGTAGTCGTGGTACAGGCTGAACGCATTTGTCGTTGGCTCCTGCAGGAAATACACGATGTCGCGATCCTGCGTAGCCCGTTCGGTCAGGCGCGCGCGTTCGGTCGGCTTCTGGCCCGCGGCTTCCCAGGTCCGGTTGTTGGTCAGCGCCTTCGGCGCTGCTGCCGCTCCCGTCGGCACCCCCGCCCTCATCGTCAACGTCATCGTCGCTGCGCCGGGGATCTGGTGCATGTAGCTCACGGCAACGCGGCCGTCAGCTTCGGACAGGATCTGCGCGGGAGTGTCACTCGACAGTAACTCGTAGCCGGCAGGAAGGACGATCGTGCCGCGCGGGGCGCGGAGGGGGAGCGTGAAGGTGGCCGCCTGTCCGGTGCGCCTGAACATCTGGGTGTTACCCGCGTCCAGTTCGAAGCGCAGTCGTCCGAGTCCGTCCTTCGGTACGGGTCGCGCGAGCATCACGCTGATCGCCGCCGCGCCGAACGCACTGACTCCGCTCCGCGGCCTGCCATTGACGATTCGTATGTCGGCCATGGGCGTGCCCGACATAAGGTCGGTCACCTTGGCGGCCAGCGCCTGTGTCTGCAGCCACAACGGCAGCGTGTACTCCTTCGCCCCGACGGTAGTGACTGCTACGTCATGGGTGAAGGTGAAGGTTCCGGTATCGGGGGACTGCAACTCGATGCGCGTGTACGCATCCTGCTCGCCCGCGGAAGGTGCCTGGGCGCTGAGGCTGGCTGTGGTGAGGATCAATCCGGCGATTGCGTTTCTCATTGCGGTTCTCCTAGCACGCGCAGCCTGTGGAACAGCCCCGCTTCGTTGCGAGCGCGGCTTCAAGCCTGATGGCTGTCGGCGTTGTGGCCAGTCCGCCGAGCGAGGTGCAGCGAAGTTCACGGGGCATCTGTCCGGCCACGCGTCGGGCGGCGTCAATAACTTCATCGAAGGGAATCAGCGGGTCGTACCCGGCCAGCGCCATGTTGGCGCAGGAGGCGGCATTGCTCGCGGCAATGACGTTCTTGCCCAGGCACGGGGCTTCGACACGTCCGGCTATGGGATCACAGATGAGCCCCAACATGCTCTGCAGCGCCATCGATGACGCGCCCAGGGCCTGCGGCAATGTGCCATCTGCCAGCGTCACCAGAGCGGCCGCAGCCATCGCGGCCGCAGATCCGCCTTCCGCCTGGCAGCCTCCCACTTCGGCGGCAAACGTCCACTGACTCGCGATGAACAGCCCGACCGCGCCGGCCGCAAGCATCGCGCGCGCCATGTCCTCTTCCGACTTGCCCAGTTCCTCGGCAAAGGCGATACACGCGCCGGGCAGCGCCGCGCACGCGCCCGCCGTCGGGGCGGCGACGATGACGCCCATGGAACTTTTCACCTCCATGAGTGCCGTTACGTAGAGGACCGCTCGACTGAGTGCGCCGGTGTTGAGCAGCCGTCCGGCGTCGAGCTCGCGCTTGAATCCGCCAGACTGGTGGCCGAGCAACCGATCCTCGTAGGTGGTGCCCGCGATGCCCTGCGCAATGGACGCGCGTAACAACCGGACGATGTCCACCATCTTCGAGAGCACCTGGCTTTCTGTCAGGTCGCCGCGCGCCATCTCGTATTCGACAGCCCATTCCCACAGGCGCCGCGAGGCCCGGCCCGAGTCTTGTCGAACATTGTCGAGTGCGACGAGTTCGGCGGCTGTCGAAAAGGGGATCTTCAAGTCTGCGCGCGAGCCCACGGGCAATACCGGCCGCAGGCGATGCAGGGTGAGTCCAGGAGCGAGCCGCCGAAGCTCGGCCTCAATCTCGGCGTCTGCGCATTCCTGCGCCCGCACCTGCACCAACTGCCTTCGCCGACCGCTGCCTTCGGTCGCAGCCCGAATCACCCGCACGTCGTCTATCGGCATCAGTGACTGCACCAGCGTTGCCACGTCGTCGCCCAGGCCATCTACAAAAATCAGCGTCTCGAAATAGTCGCCGCCGATCGAGACGGCGAAACCGTCGATGTTCGTGAGTTCCATCATGCCGCCGCCGGTGGAGATGGCGATGACGGTGTGGTGCTCACCGTTGGTGTTCTCGAGGGTCAGGCGGTAGGTGTTGGGATGCGGGTCGCCGGCATCGACCACCGCGATATCAAAAGTCATCCCCGCGGCCCGCAAAGTGTTCACCGACGTGGGCACGCCATCGTCTGCCGCTTCCATGCCGAGGAGGCCGCCGCACAAACCCATGTCTGAGCCCTGGCTGTCGTGAGTGGTGGGCAGTGAGCCCTGTCGGTCCATTTCGAAGAGCACGCGGCTGATGTTGGCGTTCATCAGGTCGCGAGCGAGCCGGCCTATTCGCAGCGCGGCCGCGCAATGGGAAGACGATGAGCCACGCATGACGGGGCCGATGACGTCGTTGAAGATGCTGACCTGCATGGAAAGGAAGTATAGCGTCCAGGGTCCAGGGTCCAGAGTCCGCGGGGATAGACTCTGTTTTATGGAATTTGGGCGATCTTTGCTTGCGCTGTGGCCTCTTGACCCTGCGGCCACCTATCTCAATCACGGCACTGTGGGTGTGGTGCCTGTCCGGGTGGCCGAGGCGCAGCAGGTGCTGCGGGCGGGAATCGAGCGGCATCCCGCGAAGTTCATGCTGCGCGACCTGTGGACGTTTACCGGGTCGGCGACGGGAGGCCCCACGTTGATGCGCCAGGCGGCGGCCGAGGTGGCAGCGTTTGTGGGCGCGCGTGGCGACGATCTGGTGTTTGTAGACAACACCAGCGCCGGCGTCAACGCGGTGTTGCGGTCCACGCTGCTGGCGCCGGGCGACGAACTGGTGGTGACCGATCACCTCTACGGCGGCTTGCTGACCGCCGTCAACTACATCGCTCGCACCACTGGCGCCACGGTACGTGTGGTTGAGATCCCGTATCCGGCATTTGACGCGGCGGTCGCCGTGGAGCGCATTGCGTCGGCGGTGACGCCTCGCACCAAACTGGTGATCGCGGACCACATCGCAGCCGAAAGTGCGATTGTGTTCCCGATCGCCGATATCGTCCGCGCCTGCAAGGCGAAGGGTGCGACGGTGCTGGTGGACGGCGCGCATGTGCCAGGCGCGCTGCCGTTGGATGTGGCCGCGATCGGTGCCGACTACTACGTAGCCAATCTCCACAAGTGGGCGATGGCGCCGCGCTCCAGCGCATTCATGGTGGTGGCACCCGAGCACCAGTCGTCGTTGCACCCGCCCGTCGTTTCATGGGGCCTGGACCAGGGCTTCACGCAGGAGTTCGACTGGGTGGGCACCCGAGATCCTTCACCGTGGCTCTGCGCGCCTGACGGCATCCGCTTCCTCCACGATCTCGGCTACGACGCACTGCGTACATACAACCACGATCTCGCCTGGCACGCGGCGCAGTACCTGACCGGTCAGTGGGGTACGGCGCTGCAGATTGATGAGTCAGCGGTCGGGTGCATGGTCAGCGTCATGACGCCGGAGTCCATCGGCACCACGAAGGCCGACGCCGTGCGCTTGCGCGACCGTCTGTTGTTCGAACACAACATCGAAGTGCAGGTGCACGCGCGCGCCGGCCGCGTCTGGGTACGAATCTCCGCGCAGGCCTATAACGACCGCGCGGACATTGAGCGGCTCTCCCTCCACGCCTCGTGTAACTAGTAGACGCCCTCGGTAACGGACGTGTGCAGCTTCGAGAACGGCCGCACGTTGCGTACGCCGTCCCAGGGATAGGCGTCGCATGGAGGCTCACGTTCGGCCTCGTCGCGCTCGAGGAACCGCGGAATAAAGAACTCCTTTGTCAGCGTCGTCAACCGGACCCGTCCGGTGTGGCCGTAAGGCACGAGCTTGGTGGGATGTTCAGAGTCAACCACTTCGAGCACCGCGCGCGGGATCGGCGGGTAGTAGATGATCGCGTAGTTGTCCTTGAGGTCGAAGGGCTTGTGGGTGGCCAAACCCATCAGCGTGTTGCCGTAGGTGGGCGCGAAGAAGATGCCCTCGAGCACTTCCTCTCGGACCCAGCGGTGGAACTGGGGAGTCATCTCAGTGCCGCCACAGAAAATGCCGGTGATGCCGGCCTTCTTCAGTGAGGTCTTCTCGGCCAGCGCCTCAAGCAGTTTCGGCGTGATGAACATGCACTTGATGTTGTCGTGCGCCTTGAGCAGCGTGAGCGCCTGGTCGATGACGTGGCGTTTGTAGGCTTCCACCTGATCCATCTGCCGCGACTTGACGAGCTTGATGACCCAGCGCGGATCCAGGTCCACGCAGAACGAGATGCCGCCGCGGTGCTGGGCGAGATGTTCCACTGCCAGGCGCAGACGCCGAGGACCGGACGGTCCCACCATCAGCCAGTCGGAGCCCTTTGGGAAGAACTCGTCGGGCAGCGTGTCACTGAAGATCTCGTAGTCGATGCGGAAGTCGTCAATCGTCACGCGCGATTTCGGGACGCCTGTGGAGCCGCCGGTCTCAAATGTGTAAATAGGCCGGTTGGCGTAGCCTTTTGGCACCCAACGGCGAACGGGCCCACCGCGCAGCCATTCGTCCTGAAAGAAGCCGAATCGATCCAGATCTTCGTACGTACGGACTTCCTTGCGAGGGTCCCAGTCGAGTTTGGAAGCGAAGTCGAGCCAGAAGGGGGTGCCCGTCTCCGGACTAAAATGCCAATGCACGATTTCACGGACATGCGCGTCCAACGCGTCCTTGGTCTGAGGCTGCATCTCGACAGCCTACCATCGTAGAATTCCCTGATGGTGCACATTCCCCTCATCCGCCGCGGCAAGGCCTATCGCAGCATTGATGTGGCGCGAATCGCCCATCACGCCACGCGGGAGCCAGTGGCCGAAATCAGCCAGGCCAATGTCGGCCTCATCCGCCGTGACTTGCTGGCGCAGGACGCCATGCGCGCGTCCCTGGCCCAGTATCCGGTCGCACGCCTGATGGACATGACGAAGCAGGCCGCGCAGCATTTCCTGCACGACACGCTGCCCGTAGGCGATTCGTCTCAGTCGCCAGACGACTATGTGCTGCAGCTCTCGGCCACCACGGGCATGCCGCACGCGCTGGTCCGTCGCAACATGCAGCGCATTGTGTCGGTGATGGAGAACCTGCGGGAAATCCTGCGGGGGCTGACACGCGGACTCGATCTGGGCATCCTCGATCACGGTTTCGGCGAGGTGAATGGTCAGGCGCTCAGCTTCTATCCCAACGCCAAGTCGCTGGGCGTGGTGCTGCCGAGCAACTCGCCCGGCGTGCACGGCCTGTGGATTCCCGCCATCGCGATGAAGACGCCGCTGGTGCTTCGCCCGGGCGGCACGGAGCCGTGGACGCCGTTTCGCTTGATCCAGGCGCTTATGAAGGCCGGCGTACCCGGCGATGCGTTCAACTATTTCCCCAGCGATCACGCTGGCGCCGGCGAGATCGTGCGCCAGACCGGCCGCAGTATGTTTTTTGGTGACGTCGCGGCCGTGGGATCTGTCGCCGGCGACCCGCGCGTTGAACTCCACGGGCCGGGATACAGCAAGGTACTGTTTGGCGCCGACCTGGCCGGCAACTGGCGCGAGTATCTCGATCTGATCGCCGGATCTGTCGCTGAAAACGGCGGCCGGTCCTGCGTCAACGCGTCCGGTGTGTGGACACCGGCGCACGGCCGCGAGTTGGCCGAAGCGCTGGCCGCGACACTGGTGGCCATTCAGCCACGCGCCGCCGACGACCCCGCCGCCGAGATCTCGCCGTTCGTGGACGCGCGGGTAGCCGAGCGCATCTCCCAGCAGATTGACGCCGGACTGCTCGAGCCCGGCGCTGAAGATGTGACCATGCGGCTGCGTAAGGGCCCGCGCCTCGTGACGGCCCATGGAGCCACGTTCTTATTGCCCACCGTCATCCACTGTTCCTCTTCGGAACATCCGCTCGCCAATCGGGAGTTCCTGTTCCCGTTTGTCTCGGTGGTGGACGTGACGCCGGAGCAGATGGAGACGATGCCTGAGTGCGCCGGCGCCACCCTGGCCGCGACGGGGCTGACCAACGATCAGGAACTCATCACCCGCTTCGTGCAGTCTGACCTCATCGGGCGGTTGAACCTGGGGCCGCTGCGCACCAATCGCATCGCCTGGGACCAGCCGCACGAAGGCAACCTTTTCGACCACCTCTACGCAAGGCGAGCCTTTCAGATAGCGAACTAGGAAATGGGCCAATGAGGCAATGAGGCAATGAAGCTGCTTGTGCTGACCGCGGGCGCCGCTGAGATGTATTGCGGTTCGTGCCTGCGCGACAACGCGCTGGCGGCGGCGTTGATGGCGCGTGGGCACGACGTGGTCCTGATGCCGATCTATACGCCAACGACGACCGATGAGGCCAACGTGAGCCAGGGCCGGGTGTTTTTCGGCGGCATCAGTGTGTATTTGGAGCAGAATGTGCCGCTGTTCCGACACACGCCGGCACTGCTCGACCGGCTGTGGGATTCGTCGGCCGTCCTCAAGATGGCCTCGAAGCATCAGATCAAGATTGATCCGGCGTTCCTTGGCGAGATGACGGTGTCGATGCTCAAGGGCGCCGACGGCTACCAGCGCAAGGAGGTGGACAAGATGATCCGCTTCCTCAAGCACGAATCGACGTTCGACGTCGTGAACCTGCCATTTGCGCTGCTGATTGGCCTCGCGAAGCCGATCAAAGACGCGCTCGGGTGTCCCATCGTCTGCACCCTTCAGGGCGAGGACCTGTTCCTTGACCAATTGCACGAACCGTGGAAAGCACAGGCGCGGGAGCTGATCCGGCAGGCCGTGCCGCACGTGGATCATTTCATCGCGGTGAGTGAGTACTACGCGAAGTTCATGGTCCACTACTTCGGCATTCCGGCGGAGCGCATCAGCCTGGTGCCGATCGGCATCAACCCCGGAGGCCACGAAGCTATCGAGGCGCGCACGGCGCCGCCGTACACCATCGGATTTTTTGCGCGCATCGCCCCGGAAAAGGGCCTGCACGTCCTGTGTGATGCGTACCATCGACTCCGGCATCGACCCGATGTGCCCGAGACCCGGCTGGTGGCGGGCGGGTACCTGCTCGAAGAACACCGCGAGTACCTGGTCGGCTGCCAGCGCCGCATGCGCGATTGGGGGCTCGACGGCCACTTCACCTACGCGGGCGCGCCGGATCGTGAGGGCAAGATTGCCCTGTTGCGGTCGTTCGACGTCTTCTCTGTGCCGACGACCTACGCCGATCCGAAGGGTCTCTTTCTCCTTGAGGCGATGGCGAACGGCCTCCCGGTGATTCAGCCCAAACACGGCGCCTTTCCGGAGATCATCGAGCGGACAGGCGGCGGAATCCTGGTGCAGCCCGAAGCTTCAGGTGCGCTGGCCGACGCGTTGTTTCAACTGCTGACGGATCGGCCCAAAGCGGCGGCGCTCGGCCGCGCGGCAGCCGCGGGCGTCCGCGCCCATTACACCGTGGACCAGATGGCGGCATCGGCCGAGCAAGTCTATGCAAAGGTGGCCCGCTGATGTTGATCGCTTCACACGTGTCGAAACACTACGAGACGGCGCGCGGGCCCGTGCCGATCCTGGAAGACATGTCGCTCGAAGTGGCGCGTGGCGATTCGGTGGCGATCATGGGGCCTTCTGGTTGCGGCAAGAGCACGTTGCTCTACATGCTGGGCGCCCTCGAGCGGCCGTCGGCGGGCACAGTCACACTCGATGGTAGGAACCCGTACGAGTTGAACGACGCGGATCAGTCCGCGTTTCGCAACCAGCACATCGGCTTCGTGTTCCAGGATCATCTGCTGCTGCCGCAACTCTCTGCTCTCGACAATGTGCTGGCGCCGACACTGGTCAGTCGCACTGCCGAAGCCGCAGCGGACCGGCTGAAACGCGCCCGCGGATTACTCGACGCGGTGGGGTTGGCGTCCCGCATCGATCATCGGCCTGGAGAGCTCTCCGGTGGTGAGCGGCAACGCGTAGCTATCGCACGCGCGCTGATCCTGCAACCTTCGGTATTGCTTTGTGATGAACCCACCGGCAACCTGGATCGCGGGTCGGCGGATGCGGTGGCCGAGTTGCTTGTATCCCTCCAACAGGATCGATTAATCATACTTGTGGTTGTCACACACAGCCCGGTGCTGGCCGCGCGATTTGGACGCCGTTACGAACTGACTAATCGCGTCCTGGCCCCTGCATGACCGTGTTCAGACTGGCGCTGAAGAGCCTGTCGTACTACCGCCGTACTCACGTCGCCGTTGCTGCGGGCGTCGCTGCCGCAGTGGCCGTGCTGGCGGGCTCACTGCTGGTTGGCGCGTCAGTGAGGGCCAGCCTTGCGGGCTTGGTCACAGCGCGGCTTGGCAAGGCCGACCTTCTGGTGTCTGCAGAAAACCCCTTCTTGGACACGCTGGGTGATCGACTTCGAACGCAACCGCGACTCACGGCCGCCGTATCTGGCGTGGCGCCGGTCTTCGCCCTTGAAGGTGTTGTCACACATCAGTCGTCGAGCAGGCGCGCCGGCAACGTCAGCGTGTACGGGGTTGATGACAGATTCTTCGCGCTCCATGGCGCGACCGCTACCGCGCCCACCGGCACCAGCGTTCTGTTGAGTCCCGACCTCGCGAGTGAGCTGGGCGCCGCCGAGTCCGACTCGGTCGTCCTGCGCGTCGCGCGGCCCACCGACATCCCGCTCGATTCACTCCACGGCAGAAAAGACGACGTCGGCCGAGCGATGAGGCTGCGGGTCCAGGGGGTGTTGCCGGCGGCGTCGATGGGAGAGTTCTCGCTATCTCCCCGTCAGGGTCCCGTGCGCGCGATGTTCGTGAATCTCGCTCGCCTCCAGCGCGACCTCGAACAACCGGGACGTGTGAACGCGCTGCTCGTGGCGCGCGTGCCAGGCGCGACCCTCGACGCGGCAACTGTGGTCGCCGCGCTGGACCAGGCGATAGAGGCCGCCGATCTGGGCCTGACCGTCAGTTCCGCCAGTTCCCCATTTCTCCAGATCGAGACGGCCAGCGGCCTGATGAGCGATGCGCAGGTGGCGGCAGCGACAAAGGCTTCAGGCGCGCGGCCGGAGTTCGTGACGCCGGTGTTGAGCTGGCTCGCGAACAAGATGACTGTCGGTGCGCGTTCGACACCGTACTCACTGGTGGCGGGACTGGGCGCGTACGCGGCGGGTGATGAAAGGCTGTCGACGCTGTTGTCCGGAAGTCTGACCGTCACGTCAGGCGGCTCTCCCATTGTCCTGAGTGAGTGGACAGCCCGGGACCTCGTTGCGAAGATCGGCGACTCGCTCGAGATGGAGTACTACCGCTGGGCCGACGAGGGCCGGCTGATCACCGAACGTGCGACATTTCGCGTGGCGGGGATTGTGCCCATCGAAGGAGTGGCGGCCGATCGGCGGCTGTCGCCCGCGTATCCGGGCATCACGGACAGCGAGAGTGTGGCCGACTGGGACCCGCCTTTCCCGATCGATCTGACGCAGGTGCGGCCCACCGATGAAGACTACTGGGATCGCTACAAGACCACTGCTAAGGCCTTCGTCTCGGTCGAGGCAGCCCAGCGTTTGTGGGGTACTCGCTACGGCAAGGTGAGTTCGTTGCGGGTGCCGAGCAGCGAGGATGGACCTGCCGATGATGTGTCGCGTTCGGTCGCGACCGCAGTCACGCGGGCGGTGGGCAGTGCTGGCGCCGGACTCACGGTGGTCGATGTCCGCACGCAGAACATCGCGGCCTCGGCCGGCGCCACCGACTTCGGCGCGTACTTTTCGTACTTCAGCTTCTTCCTCGTCGTGTCTGCTCTCTTGTTGACGGCGTTGTTCTTCCGACTCGGTGTGGAACAACGGCTGCGCGAGATCGGCGTCCTGCGGGCCACTGGCTATTCGCTTCGTGCGATCGGGCGGGTCTTGATCATCGAAGGCGCACTCGTGGCCGTGGCCGGAGCCGTGGCAGGGACTGTCCTCGCGATGGCGTGGGCGCAACTGATGATGTACGGCCTGCGTACCTGGTGGGTGGGAGCGGTCGGCACCACCGCGCTGACCTTGCATGTTGATCCCCTCACGCTCGCGATCGGCGCGCTCGGTGGTGTGATCGCGTCGGTCGCATGCATCGCGTGGACCGTGCGCGGCCTCAGCCGTCGATCGCCGCGTGACCTGCTGGCCGGCAGTGCAGGCTCAGCCTCGGTTCGCCGCCGATCGCGCGGCTATCTCTGGGCCGTTGTGACGGCCGCGGCCGCGCTGGCGCTGACCGCCGCCACCACAGCTGGCGTTGTCCCCGCAGCGGCGGGCTTTTTCGGCGCCGGCGCCCTCGTGCTCATCAGCGGGCTCGCGGCTTTGTCAGGATGGTTGCGCCGCCGGACCGCCGCCGTGCTCCATGGTTCCGGCTCCATGGCCCTGGCGCGCCTCGGTTGGCAAAACGCCGCCTGGAGGCCGGGCCGCAGTCTCACCTCGACCGCGCTTGTCGCCGCAGCGGCGTTCTTGCTTGTATCGGTTGACGCGTTCCGCAAGGACACGGGCGCGGCGGCCAACCGCTCCGGCGGCACCGGTGGCTTTGCGCTCATCGCTGAGTCGGTCCTACCCCTGGTCAACGACCCCGCCGATGCTGCGGGACGTGAAGCGCTGGGCCTGGTGTTCGACCAGAGTGACAACGCGCTGTCGGGGGT
Source organism: Acidobacteriota bacterium (assembly GCA_005799825.1). Taxonomy (GTDB): domain Bacteria; phylum Acidobacteriota; class Vicinamibacteria; order Vicinamibacterales; family SCN-69-37; genus SYFT01. The sequence goes on from SYFT01000034.1 coordinate 42,955, forward strand.
TTCACTTACCGCGGCACGCCTGCGGCCGGGCGACGACGCAAGTTGCCTCAATTTGTATCAACCGAAACAGCCGCGAGTCCTCGGTGTGACGGATCGCCTGATCAATCAAGGTCGATTTTCCTTCGCCGCCAGTCTTGCGGCCACCAACGACGAACGGGCCAATCCGTGGATCCTGCTCCGGCAGGAACAGGCAGATGGTCTGGTGCCTGCGATCGTTGACGCGACGTCGCTCCAGTACGTGCTGCACGCAGCCGTGGGCGACGAGGTGGTGATCGACGCCGAGACCGCCCGCCCCATCCGCCTTCGAATCGTCGGGACGCTTGCCGATAGCGTGCTGCAAGGCGAGATCATGATCGGCGAAGCCGCATTCACGAAGCTGTTCCCGGAGATTGTCGGCTACCGGGTCCTGCTGACGGATGTAGCCCCGGAGCGTGCCGGTGCGCTGGATGATGTGGCCGCGACGCTTGAAGAACGGCTTGCGCCGTACGGCGTGGACGCCCAGTCATCCCTGCGCAAGCTTGAGGCCTACCACCGCGTCGAGAACACCTACTTATCCACATTCCAGACGCTCGGCGGCCTCGGCCTCATTCTCGGTACCATCGGTCTGGCGGCCGTGACATTGCGCAATGTGTTTGAGCGCCGGCGCGAACTCGCCCTTCTGGCCGCCGCCGGGTATCGCGTCCGCGAACTTTCGGTGCTCGTGGTCTCCGAGACGCTGGCGCTCGTCATGATCGGCCTGGGCGTGGGTGTCGTGGCCGCGCTTCTCTCCATCGCGCCGGTCCTGATGGCGCGTGGGGGGCGTCCGCCGGCGTTGTCCATGATCTGGTTGGCGGCCGTGGCCGTGTCGGGCGTACTCGCGTCTCTCGTCGCCACGCGCGCCGTCCGACGCCTGCCGCTCGTGGCTTCGTTGCGGAGCGAGTGAGCCACGCCATGGCGCCCTTCATCATCGTCCTTGTCCTGATCGGTGCGAGCGCAGGTGCGCTTGGTGCGCAGCCGGAGGAACTGCGCGTGTTGTTCATCGGCAACAGCCTGACGTCGGTGAACGACGTGCCGAAGCTGGTGGAGGTGCTTACGGCGCGCGGCGGGGTGCGTGTGCGAACCATGGTCGTGGCGAAGAATAACTTCAGTCTCGACGACCACCTGCAGGATGGTGAGGCCACCAAGGCCATTGCAGGGGGCGGCTGGACTTTTGCCGTCATGCAACAGGGGCCATCGGCTCTCGAGGAGTCTCGTGTCTCACGTCGCGCGGCGGCAAAGCGTTTCGACGCTCTTATCCGCGGAGCCGGGGCTCGGGCCGCGCTCTACATGGTCTGGCCGGCATCGGCGCGTCGTGGCGACTTCGACCGCGTGCGCGAATCGTATGTGCTGGCGGCGTCGGACATCGACGGGCTGTTGATTCCCGCCGGCGATGCGTGGCGCGCCGCCTGGCGGCGCGACGCATCGATCCAGCTCTACGGCGGTGATGGGTTCCACCCCACGCCGCAGGCCTCGTATCTCTCGGCGCTCGTCATCGCGAGCGCACTGACAGGCCGCGCCTCCGGATCGCTCGCGGCACGGCCTGTAGGCTGGCCAGCCGATTGGTTGACCCCGGACCGCGCCCGCCTCCTGCAGGAGGCCGCAGCCGAGGCCCTGAAGCGATGATACGCAGACAGCGTGACACCGCGGCAGCGTGACCAGGCATGGGGTTTGTGCCGACAGGAATACTCGGAGCCTCCTGGGATCTGTCGTAATCGCCGCGGGCCGCTATAATAAGCCCGCGTGCATTACCACCTTCGCGAGTATCCCCTCAAGCAAGGCGCGCTTGAAATCGCGTACATCGAAGAGTTCTTCAACGAGTTTCCCAAGCGGAAGAGTGCTACCGAGATCATGACTCGGCTGCAGGACCGCGAGTGCCAGATCCTCATGGCCGAAGCGCCGCTGCCCGATGATCCAGGCACGGTGGTGCCGGTGTCCTACAAGGTGTCGCACGAGTTGCGCGAGCATGAAACTGACTCCGTGCTGGCGGATCTGGTGGACCGGCTCAGGGGCGCGGTGATCTTCTCGGGCCGGCGGGTCCTCTATACATGGCTCGGCGCCACGCGGCGTGACTGGCGCGGCCAGGGGCATTTTCGCGCGCTCACCGAGGAACAGGAAGTGTGGGCCGTCAACCGCGGGTTCGATGAGGCGGTGGTCAAGACGAAGAACCGCTACTTTGATATGCGGGCGGCGCTCGATATGCTCCAGTTCAACGTCATCAAGCTTGAAGTGGCGCCGGACGTCCTCGACGCGAAGGTCTACCTGAGCAAACCCCTCGGCCTTTCCGTGCTCGACGCACACCGCAGCCATCGTCAGGTCACGCGTGCGTGACCGGTCCGCTGCCCGAAGGGGCGTTTGAGCACATTCGTGATCATGCATGGCTTCGCGCGAACCGTCTGTTCGTCGCTGAAGGTCGCCACGTTGCGACGCGCCTGATTCAGTCGCCCAACTTCAGTGCCGTCGCGCTCATGGTGACGCCGACCGCGCAGGCAGCCATGGCCGACGCCATTGCATCGATTGAGCCTGCGCGGCGACCGGTGGTGTTCGTGCGCACACAGGTCGAGCTCGATGCCATCACCGGATTTCGCCTGCATCAAGGATGTGTCGCCCTCGGAGAGCGCCCGATTATGCAGACCGAGGTACCTGTTGCAACGGCCGGCCCCATCATCGCGCTCGAGCGCGTCCGCGATCCTGACAACGTCGGCAGCATCATCCGAACGGCCGCGGCATTGGGCGCCGCCACTTTGTTGCTCGGGCCCGAGTGCGCCGATCCGTTGTATCGGAAGGCCGTGCGCACTTCGATGGGATCGGTGTTCACGTTGCCGTTCGCCACCGCCCCGGAGTGGCCGGGCGCCCTTCGAGAGCTCAAGGCGCAAGGGCGGGTGATCGTGGCCCTCACGCCTGACGGGCGAGACATCCTGTTGGCGGCGAGGGCCGCTGTGGCCACTCGGCCGGTGGTGCTCTTGCTTGGCTCAGAAGGGGAGGGCCTGACGCCAGGGGCCCGGGCACTGGCAGACGTCGAGGCCAACATCCCCATGGCGTCGATGGCGGATTCCCTGAACGTCGCAGTCGCCGCGGCTGTGGCACTCTATGCGTGGAGGAGGGACTGATGATGCGTCGATACGGTGCCATGGTCGGCCTGGCGATGGTGGCGGCAAGTGTGCTGGTGGCGCAGGCCCCGGCCACCGAGATCTATCTGGCCCCGTTCTCCGAGGCAGGTGCAAAGGTCACGGTCGGCAGGGCCGTGAACATCACGAACAATCCTGGCTATGACAATCAGCCCCAGTTCCTGGCGGATTCGAGCGGCATCCTGTTCTCGTCGAACCGCGACGGCGCGCAGAGCGACGTCTACCGGTACGACATTGCGTTGAAGAGGATCGCACAGGTCACGGCAACCGCCGACAACGAGAACTCGCCGACGCTGACCCCTGACGGCCAGACGTTCACCACGGTACGTGGCTCGGCGCAGAGACTCTGGCGCTACACGCTCGAGGGCGAAGATGCCGGCCTCGCGTGGACGCATCAGGGCCTGATTGGGTATCACGTGTGGGTCTCGCCCACGCAGTTGGCCACGTTCATCCTTGGTGCGCAGCGCCAACCCGCCACACTGCAACTGCTCGACATGCGGAGCGGCTCATCGACGGTCATTGAGAGCAGCATTGGCCGCTCGCTGCTGATGCGTCCTGGCCGGGGCACGGTGAGCTTCGTACACAAGCCCCAGGGAGCGCCCTGGCAGATCAAGGAACTGGATCCCGTGACGCGCATTGTGACGACGCTGACGCCGACACCCGAAGGTACCGAAGACCTCGCCTGGACGCCGCAGGGCTCCATCGTCATGGGTCAGAAGTCGAAACTGTTCCTGTGGCGCCCAGACGCCAGTGGATGGCCGGAGATTGCGGACCTGACCCGGCAGGGCGTGGGCAACATCACGCGCCTCACCGTGAGCCCCGACGGTAAGTGGATCGCCGTAGTGGGGCAGGCGCCCGCTCAATGACGTTGAAGGTACTGTCGCAATCACGCCGCCTCGCGGCCGTCCAGTCGCCCATCATCCCTATCGTCAGCCGCTGGATCGAAGAGACCCCTGGAACGGTGTCGCTCGGGCAAGGCGTGGTGTCGTACGGGCCGCCCGAGGAGGCGGTGACCGCCGCGCACGCGTTTCCGGTGCAGTCGAGCGATCACCGCTACGGCGCTGTCGAGGGCGAGCCAGCCCTGGTTGCCCTCGTGGAGGATAAGCTCCGCCGTGAGAATGCCACCGAGGTGCGGGGCGCAAGTCGCGTGGTGGTGACCGCGGGCAGCAACCAGGCGTTCATGAACGCCATCCTGGCAGTCACCGATCCTCGCGACGAAGTAATCCTGCAGGTGCCGTACTACTTCAACCACGAGATGGCGATTGAGATGGCGGGCGCCGTCGTGGTGCCCGTGCGCACGGATGACGCGTGCCAGCTGGACCTGGCCGCCATCGAGGCCGCCATCACCCCGAAGACCCGGGCCATCGTGACCGTGTCGCCCAACAATCCGACGGGCGCGGTGTATCCGGAAGGCGCCATTCGCGCGGTCAACGACCTGTGCCGCACTCGGGGGTTGTTCCACATCTCCGATGAGGTGTACGAATACTTCACCTATCAGGAGACGCCACATTTCTCGGCCGGGTCCATTGCCGGTGCGGCGCCACATACCATCTCGCTCTATTCGCTGTCGAAGGCGTACGGCATGGCGAGCTGGCGCATGGGCTACATGGTGATTCCCGAGTCGCTGTGGGAGGCCGTGAACAAGATTCAGGACACGTTACTGGTGTGTCCGCCCCTGGTGTCGCAGCACGCGGCGATGGCTGCGCTTCGTGTGGGTCGCTCATATTGCGCCGGACATATTGCGCGCCTCGACCAGATGAGGACGATGATGTCCGAGGCGCTGTCGGCGCCGGGGCTGCCCTGTGAGATGCCGGTGGCGCGCGGGGCGTTTTATTACTTCATCGACGTGCGCACGTCGCTCGATTCACACACGCTGGCCGAGCGGTTGATCCGGAGGCACAAGGTGGCGGTGATTCCGGGGTCGGCGTTCGGTGCCTCGGATGGCTGCCGCGTTCGTGTGTCGTATGGCGCGCTAGACGTCGCGACGGCGGCCGAAGGTGTCTCGCGGCTTGTGAATGGATTGAAACAGTTGTCATGAAGATCGCCACATGGAATGTCAACGGCATCCGCGCCAGGCAGGCGCAGTTGCAGGAACTGCTGACCGCCGAGCAACCGGACGTGGTGTGCCTGCAGGAGATCAAGGCCACGCCGGAACAGGTGCCGGCGTTGATGGTGTCGCCCAGTGAGTACTGGACCTACTGGCATGGCGGTGGGGGTTATTCCGGCGTCGCGCTGCTGATTCGACGGGAATTCGCGCCCGAACCGCCTCACTTTTCCCACCCGGCCTTTGATTTCGAACACCGCATCGTGGAGGTCCGCGTCGCCAACCCTGGCGAGCTTCGGTTCGTCTCAGTATATGTGCCGAACGGCGGAAAAGACTTTGAGGCCAAGATGCGCTTCGCGCAGGCGTTGCGTGAGTGGCTGGCTGAAACGTTGACCCCGGGTACGGCGCTAGTCCTTTGTGGGGACTTGAACATCGCCCTCGAGGAGCGGGACGTGCATCCAAAAGAACGCAAGCTCAACCAGATCGGCACTCGTCCCGAAGAGCGGGCGCTGCTGGCTGGTGTGCTTGCCAGCGGGCTGGCCGATGTCGGCCGAACACTCGATCCCGACAACGATCAGCTCTTTACCTGGTGGGCTCCCTGGCGGGGTTTGCGGCAGCGGAACATCGGATGGCGAATCGACTACATCCTGGCGACGCCGTCAGTGTCCAACGCCGCCACCCAATGTGTTTCCATGCGCGAGTTCGGCACAAGCGACCATGCTCCGGTCGTGGCAACTTTTTCATTATGAGACTTCGCACCCAGCTCATCGTCGCATTCCTGATCGTGTCGGTTGTGCCCCTGGCTACAGTGACGTTCTACTCGTACACGAGTCAGGTGCGTGCGTTGCGGGACCTCGCCACCAGTGAAGCGGACGCATTGTCGGGTGAGATGACCCACCGCATGCAACTCGTCACTGGAGAATTGACGACCAGAGTTGAGCAGTTGATGGACATGCAGCCGGTGCCGATGCAGGCCGCACAGACGAAGGCCACGACGGTGGTACTGCCGCCCGCACCTGCGCCGACACCCGCGGCGTCTGCCGCAATCGCGCTGGTCGAAGTGGCAACCAACGAGACCCAGGCCGCCGAGGCGCTTGGTGCAGCCGCGATGTTGCTCAAGTCTGTCGAGTTGCGCGGCGCCAGAGGTATCGGGAGGCCGCCCGAGGGTGGCCGCGGTGACCAGGGTCGCGGCGGATCGGGACGGAGCGCGACACAGTCGCTCGGTGGTGCCACGTCGGGGCTAGGCAACCGGGAGGGGCCACCTACCGGGCAACGGACCCGTCCGGCGCGACTGGAGGGTGAGCCCCCGCGAGTGCCACCGCAGATGCGGCCGGCACCGATGCCATCCGGGTCGTCACCGGCGGTCGCGGAGACGTCAAAGGTCGGCGACACGCCGAAGGTGGCCGGTGCTCCGCAGGTTGCGCCGGTCGCGCGCGTACCCTCGACCCTTCCCGCCGAACGCATCGTCATCGACATGGGCGCGATCACGCGCGAGATGTTCAACAAATATGTGCCCGAGGGCGGACTGGACAAGTTGACGTCGGAACAGCGCCAGCAACTCGGCCGCGACATCAGCCAGCGTATGCAGGGCATTGCAGAGGGCATCAGGCTCAGTGCAGAGCAACTGCAGAAAAAGGCGGATGAAGCGAAGCTGAAGCCCACGCCCGCCGCTCCGGCGGTATCGGCCCCTGCGCCGCCCACTGATCCTGTGCCCCCGCCGGCGCCGATTACGCGCGCGTCCAGGCTCGTAGGCAACCGCCTCGACGTCACGTTGAGTCAGGGTGGCAAAGTGGTCAGCCAGGTCAACGCCACAATCGATCTCGAAAACGTGCTGGCTACCGTGTTCTCGCCGACGCGCCGCGAGCGGGGTGAAGTGGCATTTGCCATTGGTGCGGACGGCCGGGTTTATACCGCCACTGACGCGGATCGAAAAATGGTGGAAGGTCTGGGCGCGGTTGCGCGTCCCGACGGTCCCCTGGGCAAGACGGTGCTGCCGGACTGGGTCGTGTTCACACAAACCGATCCGAGCGGATCGGGTCTGCGCTTCGGCATCGCGCGCCCAGTTGGCGACTCACTGGGCGCGTTGCGGCGCACTGCAGGACGCAACGCCGGCCTCGGTCTCATGCTCATCAGCCTCGCCACCGTCCTGGCGGTGGCCTTGTCCGGGCGCCTCACGCGCAACCTGTCGGCGCTGACTGACGGTGTGGATCGTATTTCTCACGGCGACTATCGGGCGCGTGTGCCCGTTCACTCGAAGGATGAAATTGGCGATCTGGCGATGGCGTTCAACAAAATGGCCGCCGACGTGGAACTGCACCAGCAGGCGGCGATCGAGCAGGAGCGCCTCCACCGTGAACTGGAACTGGGCCGGCAAATTCAGAACGACATGTTGCCTCGCGAGCCGATGCTGTTCGGACTCACCCAGGTGCAGGGCGTGTCCATCCCCGCGCGGGAAGTGGGTGGGGATTTCTTCAACTACTTTGCTCTTGAGAGCGGCCAGGTGGCGCTGATTGTCGGCGACGTTTCAGGCAAGGGTGTCGGTGCCGCACTCCTGATGGCCAACATCCAGGCTTCGTTGCGCACACGTCTCGCTCTGGGTCAGAGTCTGGCCGACATCGCTGTAGCCATCGATCGCGACCTGGCGACCACCGCCACCTCACGGCTCTATGTGACGCTGTTCCTTAGCGTGTTTGATCCCGTCACACGGCGGCTGTTGTATGTGAACGCGGGTCACAACGCGCAGTTCGTGCTGCGTCCGAATCAACCCATCGAAACGATGCCGGCGACCGGCATTCCCATCGGCCTGATGGCAGGCCGGGGTTACCAACAGCGCGAAGTCAGTCTCGCGTCCGGCGACCTCTTGTTTTTTTATACCGACGGTTGCGTCGAAACCGAGAACGAGGCCGACGAGATGTTTGGCAACGGTCGTCTCGAGTCACTGCTCGTGTCTATCGCCACCCAGGGCCCAGTGACGCCCGACCGCGTGCTGCACCAGGTTGAGCAGTCGGTGACAGCCTTCCGCGGCACCCGCGAACCCTTCGACGACGCGACGATGATGGCGGTGAGCATTGGGTAGGGGTGGCCGGTGGGGAGACCAGTCCCCCTAATTTGTTCGCAGCGCGATGAGCGGATCCACTGATGCGGCGCGGCGGGCCGGGACCACGGCGGCCGTCGCGCCGATCAGCCCGACAGCAATGATGTAACTGACAGGGTCCGACGAGGTGACGCCGACCAGGACCGTGGCGAGCGCCTGGGTGCCGTACCATGCCAGCAACGAACCGGACACCGCGCCCACCAGCACGAGGGCCAGTGCTTCGCGCAGGACCTGACGCACGACAAGCCCACGTGTGGAACCCAGCGCCATGCGAATGCCGATTTCCCGAGTGCGCCGGGCGACGCCGAATGCGATCACGCCGTAGAGGCCGAGGCCGGCGAGCAGCATGGTGAGCGCGGCCGGTCCGCCGAAGAGCGAGGCGCCGACGCTGACGGCGAGCAGAGATGCCGCCACCAGGCGGTCGAGCGGCCCCAACTCGAGGAAGACCAGTTGCGGCTCCAGGTCGCGCAGCGTGCGTTCGACGCCGAGGGTCGTCGCGGCCGGATCCGACGCCGTGCGCACTAGGAGGCTGCCGGCTGACCCGGGCCGCTGCGGTCGGGCGAAGTGGACCACCGATCGGGGCGCCTCGGCCACCGAGCGCACGTTGTAGTCTCGAGCGACGCCGATGATCTCCACGAGCGGGCCGGCGTGGTCGCGGCGGCGCAGCTGTTGGCCCACCGCGCCATCGGGGAAGGACTTCGTGGCGAACGCCTGGGAGACGACCGCGACGACCGGGGTGTTCGGCGTGTCGCGGGTGTTGAACCCACGACCCTTCAGGAGCGGTACACCGAGCGCGGCGAAGTAGTTGTCCGTCACCGCATTGGTATCGACCGACAGGCCCTGCTGCGGTGTTGCTTCAGGCCGGCCGACCCCGATGCGTCTTTGCCCAGCCGCAGGATGGCCAGCAACACCAGTTGCGCGAACTCGCCCAGGTGCGTGGTCGCGGTCTGACACCACGTTGTAGTTACAGGCCGGGTTCACTTTCATTACAATCTACGCATGCGCACACTGGCGACGCTTGTAGTGATTCTGCTGGCCGGCAGCCTGGGCGTGGCGCAGGGGCCTGCGCAAGCGCCAGCTGAGTATTCGCCGCTCGGGTACTACGATCTGGTGCAGCACGAGCAGGCGTATCCGGGCGTGGTGGGCAGCGCCGAGGTTCGGGCAGCGCAGGCACAACGCTTCTGGGCCTTCCGGGGACTGGCCTACCGATCGGCACCCGATCCACTTGCGCCCGTCTGGTCCAGTCTCGGCCCCGAGACCGTCCTCCAAACCACCACGTCCGGCCTGGCGAACAGCGTGTCCGGCCGCGTCTCAACGCTGGCCATTTCACCGCTGTGCGAGAAGGACGGGCCATGCCGGCTCTGGGTCGGCACCGCCGGCGGCGGTGTCTGGCGCACCGACGATGCGCTGAATACGTTGGATCCCAAGTGGCAGTGGATCGGGCGCGGCCTCGGTACCAACAGCATCGGCGCTCTTGGACTCGACCCCAACGATCGTACAGGCAAGACGATCTTCGTCGGTACGGGTGAAACCAATCAGTCGAACAACTCGGCGGCAGGCACGGGGCTGTATCGATCCACGGACGGCGGCGACCGATGGGTGCGCGTCAACACCATGGTGATCGACACGGTGCTCTCTCCGGCGCCGATCGACTTCACCGCTACCCGCGGCATCAGCACCGTGCTGATTGAGCCAGGCAACTCACAGACGATCTACGTGGCCACGGCCACGGCGATGTACGGCATGACCGCTGTTCGTGGTGGCCAGAGTCAGGTCACCGGCTCGCTACAGCCGCGCCCTGGGCTCTACAAGACCGACAATGGCGGCACAACATGGTCACTGGTCTGGGTGCCGCCGCTGGCACCCATCCTGCCCGTGAATCCCCATCTGGGTGTGGGCGTCAGCGACACGATGACCGGGGTGCGGCACGCGAAGCTCGACCCGCGCAACGCGAAGATCGTCTATGCCTCGGCGTGGAACAACGGCATTTACCGATCGGCTCCGAGCCTTGAGGCGGGCGATGCCTCCTTCAAACAGGTCTACGCCATCGTCAGCCTCCAGCAGTTCCAGGACCTGGCGATGTTCGACCTGACGGCGAAGGATGGCCGTACGCGCATCTACGCCTACAACGGGACAAAGGCGACGGAGCCGCAAGGGCTGTATCGGCTCGACAATGCGGAAGTGGCCGCGTCCGCGCTGGTCAGCGGCGGGGCCAACACATCGGCGTGGGTCAGTCTGAGTTCTTCGAATACCTCCCAGCCCGGCTCGACGAGCCGGTCCATCTGTTCGTCCCAGTGTTTCTATGACCTCGTGGTGGCGGTGCCGGAAGGGCAACCCGACACGGTGATCCTGGGGGGCGTGCAGTTGCCGACGTTTGGTGAAGCCACCATTCGTTCGACGAATGCGGGTGTGAGTTTTGCGGCCCATGGGAGGGACGCGCAGAATCCGCGCGTTAACAGCCACGTGGATGTGCGATCTGTGGTGTTCCATCCCGAAGACCCGGACATCGCGTTTGTCGGATCTGACGGTGGAGTGGTTCGCACCGACGGGTTGTTCGTGGACATCAGCAGCCGATGCTCGTCGCTGTTTCCCACCGCACCACAATGTGCCACGGTGCTGGCGCGTGTGCCCAGCCGGTTGATCTTCATGAACCGTGGGTTGCAGACGATGCAGTTCTATAACGTGTCGATTGACCCGAGAGATCCGCTGAAGCGACTCATCGGCGGATTGCAGGACAACGGAACGATCTGGCACGACGGTATCGCTGAGCCGCGCGTGTGGAAGCCGTTTTTTGCCTCCGGTGACGGCACGTCAGCGTCCGGGTTTCACCCGACCCGTCCAGAGGTGGGCTTCGCCAGCTTCCAGAGCAACAGGTACTTCACGAACTTCCGGAACGGCGACCAGAACATGTGGGTGCGGACAGACGTTCCCATCGTGAATTCCGGGGAGCGCGCCACGATCACTGCATCCACGGGCCGGCAATTCATCACGTTCGATCAGGTCAATCCCGACACGCAGTTCACCGCGTTCCAGCACGTCTGGCGCACACAGACGAACGGTGGCGGCCAGGCATTTCTCGAAGTGAACTGCCGCACCACCGGAGCCGTCGCCGGTGCCACGTGCGGGGACTGGCGCCCGCTGGGCGTCGCGTACCCGTTCGCGGCACAGAGTACGCCCGACTCAGCCTCGCGCAAGCCGGGCGATCTGACGTCTGACTTTTATGGGAGCGACCGCGTGGGGGGCCTCATCGTGGCTGCGGACCGCACGCCCGCTGATGCAGGCACGTTGTGGGCGGCCACCAACCTCGGCCGGCTGTTTGTCTCAAAGAATGCCGATGGCGTGTCGGCCGACGTGACGTTCACCCGTATCGACACGCCCTCGCTTCCCAATCGTTTCGTGACGCGCATCGTTGTGGATCGCGCGAACCCCAACGTGGCGTTTATCTCGTACGCCGGATTCAACGCGATTACTCCCTCCACGCCTGGGCACGTCTTCCGCGCGGTGTATGACCCCGCCACCGGCCGCGCCACCTTCACGTCGTCGGACTTTGACCTCGGAGACCTGCCGGTCAACACGCTGGCGTACGACGACGCCCGGGGGGATCTGTACGCGGGCACCGATTTCGGTCCGCTGGTGCTGAAGGCCGGGTCATCGCGATGGGTGCTGGCCGGCCGCGGGTTCCCCGAGGTCGTGATCGTGGACCTCGAAATCTCGCCGTCGCACGGCGTGCTCGTGGCGGCCACCCACGGCATGGGTATTTTTTCGCTCAATTTGCGGTGAGGGAAAAAGACGTCGGGTGTCTTTTTGGCGGGGGCAGGCAAAAAGACACCCGACGTCTTTTTCCCTCGGGCCTGATCTAGAACTTGACGAAGAGTCCTGCAGTGATGACGTAGCGCGTCTGGAGCCCGGTGGTGGAGAACGCCTTGAAGCCCGTGAGGGGCGGGCCGGAGAGGCTGGATTCGCGGCCGGTGGTGCGGTTGTTGCTGAACTGGATCGCGGGCGTGGTGAAAGACTCGATGAAGCCTTCAGGTGTGCCGGTGGTGACCGCTGGCTCGGAGTCGAGCAGAAGTGCGAGCGTCTGCTGCCCCAGTAATAGGCGGCCGTCGAAGGAAAATCCCAACCGATCGCTGAGTGTGCGTCTGACGCCGACCCCAACAACGCCCGCCAGAGCCGTTCCCTGTTCATAGCGCAGACGGAGGATGTCTGTTTCGCTGATGGGCACGCTGCCGAGAATGTTGAAGCGGTAAGTGCCGGTCAGCGTGAGCGATGGCAACTCGCCCACCCGGTGCACCAGGCCAGCGCCGAGCGTGACGTAGGGCGAAAAGCTGCGAGTTCCGATCGTCCACTGTGCGGCTACGGTGGTCGCGAGGTCGCGGCTGGAGGGATTGGCCACCAACGTCGTTGCGGCGACCGATGTGTTGGTAAACGGACCCGTCGAGAGAAGGCTCGAGAAGGCCGTCACAAAACTCGCCCGTGCTGTTTCAACCGCGGTGGTCAGTTCCGGCGATACCGTGCGTGAGCCGGGCAGCATGTCCGCGCTCAGTTCAAGGGCCAGGCGACCGCTGAGCACACGCCTGATGCGGAGGCCAACCGCGGACGCATTATTGCCGGAGAGGCCGAGCGATGTCAGGGCCGAGTCGAGCGACGCGATGCGGCCGGACACGCCGAATTCTGCATTCACACCGTTGAGCAGGTTTGATCCGTCGCCCAGGAACCACGTGGACACGCGGCGGCTGGGGTTGATCGGCCCCGAGGTCGTCAACGGCGCGCCGGCTCGAGGCAGCGCCGATTCGCCTCCGGTGGGCAGATCGAAGAGTGAGAGTCCGCCAACTCCTTCCACGTGCCAACGGAATGTGCTCGTTGGTGACTGCGCGGCGGCCGGTACTGCCAGCAGGGTGAGGACGCAAGCGACCCATCTCATACAGTCGAGACTGTATCAGTCTTACGAGGGCCGGCGCACCAACCGGCCGACCCTTGTGCGCAGACCCGACAGGACGTCGTAGAACGTCGGGATCACGAGCAGGGTCAGCACGGTTGACGTGATGACCCCTCCAATGACGGCACGGCCCAGCGGTGCTCTGAAGTCGGCGCCTTCGCCAATCCCCAGGGCAACAGGCACCATCCCCGCGATCAACGCAAAGGTCGTCATCAGAATCGGGCGCAGGCGCTGGCGCCCGGCTTCGATAATCGCCTCCTGGCGCGGCATGCCGGTGGCTTCAGCCATTTTCGCGAAGTCAATGAGCAGGATGGCGTTCTTGGCGACAATGCCCATGAGCAGGATGACGCCGATGAGGCTCATGATGTTGAGCGTGTCGCCGGTCAGCATGAGCATGAGCACCACGCCGATGAGCGACAGCGGCAGCGAGAGCATGATCGCCAGCGGATCGAGGAACGATCCGAACTGCACCACAAGCACGAGGTACATCAGCACGACGGCCACGCCCAGCGCGATGATGATACGTGAGAACACTTCGGCCTGATCCTCGGTCTCACCGCCCTGCGTGATGGCGTAACCTGCCGGCAACGTAACGCCGTCGATGCGCGTCTGGATGTCGGCGATCACCTCGGTCAGCGGCCGTCCCTGTGTGTTGGCCTGGATGGCAATGACGCGATCGCGGTCCAGGTGGTCGATACGGGCGGGCCCCAGAGCCGAGGTAATCGTCGCCACCTGGCCCAACGGAATTGCGCCCTGACGGCCATCGGCAGCACGAATCATGATGGGAAGTGACGCGAGATCGCTGGACCGCTGCCGGGCGTCGGGCGCCAGGCGCACCGTCACATCCCTGGTTTTACCGGTGGGGTCCACCCAGTCGCCGGCATCAACGCCCGCGAATGCCGGCCTGAGCGCCTGCGCCACGTCGGCCACGCTGATGCCGAGCGAGCCGGCGAGGGCCCGATCCACGCGCACATCCATCTCCGGCTTCTGGCCGCGCGTGGAGAATCCGACGTCCACCGCTCCGGGCACCTGCCGTACGTGCGTGATGACTTCGTCGGCGATACGCGTCAATTCCCGGGAGTCCGCGCCCCGTACCTGCACCTGAATCTGTTTCTGGTTGTCGAGGCGCCCGCTCGAAAGCGACGCCACAACGCCACCCAACTGGCTGTACTGGCCCCGAAGGTCTGCCGCGATCTCGTCCTGGTGGCGCGCCCGCGTCGCTTTCGGGGTCAGCCGCACGTAGACCGTGCCTTCATCCACGGCGCCGGTCTGATTGCCAATGGTGGTGTAGGTGTAGAGCACTTCACCCGTCTTCGCGCGCGCCAGTGCGGCCGCCTCCTCGGCCTTGCGCTTCGTGTAGGCCAGACTCGACCCCGGCGGCGTTTCCACCTGCACGATGAATTCGGAGACGTCCTGCGTCGGGAACAATCCGCCGCCGAGGTAACCGAGCGCAGGCATCGCCAGGGCGAAGACGAACGAACCGATCGCCAGCGCGACCATCGCAAATCGATGCCGCAGCGCCCAACTAATCACGGTCTTGTAGCAATCGGCCTGCCGGTCAAACCAGCGATTGAACACAGCCAGGCCGCGCGAAATGAACCAGCGCTGGGCCATCGGCACCTGCGGGTCGGGCCAGTACGCCGACAGCATGGGGTCGAGTGAGAATGAGACAAACAGCGACACCAGCACCGAGAAGGCAATCGTCAGGGCAAACGGCGCGAACCACTGTTCCGCTTCGCCACCCATGAAGGCGATCGGCACAAACACGACAATGATCGACAACGTGGTGGCCGTGACCGCGAGGCCGATTTCCGACGTGCCTTCGCGCGACGCGTCAAAGTGGCTTTTGCCCATCTCGATATGGCGAACGATTTTCTCGCGGACCACGATGGCGTCATCGATCAAGATGCCGATCGCGAGTGAGAGGCCGAGCAGCGACATGGTGTTGAGCGTGAAGCCAAACGCCATGACGGCGATGAACGACGCAATCACCGATACCGGCAGCGCTAGGCCGGTGATGACAGTGGACCGCCAGGAGTTCAGGAACAGGAACACCACCAGGACCGTGAGTAACGCGCCTTCAATCAGCGCGGACCGCACGTTGGCCACAGAGTTCTCCACTCGCGTGCCGGAATCGCGGACGATGTGCAGCACCACCCCCTCAGGTAGGGAGGCCTTGATGCTGTCGGCTTCGGCGCGGACGGCGTCGGCCACAGCCGTCGTGCTGAAGCCGCGCGACTTCTTGATGTCGATGCCGACCGCGTCCTGCCCGGAGTACACCGCCGTGGTTCTCGGCTCCTCGACGCCCACCCGAATCGTGGCGACGTCTCCGAGCCGAATCACGCGACCGTTGCGTTGCGCCACCGTCACGCGTTCGAAGTCTTCCGCCGTCTCCACCCGACCCCGGAGCCGAATCGTCCGCTCGTCGTTCGTACCCTGCAGGCGACCCACGGGCGCGGCCAGATTCTGCAGACGGACCGCCGCCACGATCTCCGCCACGCTGACGCCGGCCATCTGCAACGCCTCGGTGCGGATCTCCACCGACATCTCACGCGTATTCGCACCGGATACGTCCACAGACCCCACCCCAGGCAGGGCGCGCAGCCTGCGGGTAATTCCGGGATCTGCAAGCAGCGTCAGCTCCGAAATGGCGAGGGTGTCGGATGCCAGCGCGAGCGACACGACTGGAAAATCGGTGAAGCTGATCTTGGTGAGCACCGGCTCTTCCATCTCGGGAGGCAGGTCGTTCCGGATCTCGTTGATCTCGTCACGAATCTCCTGCACCGCTTCCTGCAAGTCCTTCTCATACGTGAACTGGATCGTGATTGTCGCGAAGCTGTCGAGCGATGACGACTGAATGTCCTTCACGCCGCTGATGCCGGCCAGCGATTCTTCAATCGGTTCAACGATCTCCCGCTCCACGTTGTCGGGTGACGCACCCGGATACGGCACGGCAACGACGACGATCGGCGGCTGGACTTCCGGAAACTCATCGGTGTGAAGCTGCGTCAGCGCCACGAGGCCGAAGACGACGAGAGCCAGCATGGAGACGACGGTGATGACCGGTCGCCGGATGGCAAAATCTGAGATGACCATTGGTTAGATACCCGACGGGAACGCGGCGGTCTTCGGAATGGCGCCGACCACGCGTACCGGAGTGCCTGACGTGAGTGTTTTCGCCGCACCCAAAATCAGGACGTCGCCTTCAGCCACTCCGCTCCGCACTTCGATCAGTTCGGTGTCCGATTGCCTGATGCCAAGCGTCACCGTGACACGTTCGGCTTTGCCGTCGCGGATGCGCGTGACCGTGGCGGTGGGTCCGGTTTCGTCCACGGCGCCTGCCGGGACGACGACTCCGCGCCGGGTTTCGGCGTCGACACGGCCTTCAGCGAAGAGTCCGGCGATGAGCCGCCCCCCGGTATTGGGCAGCGTGACAAAGATCGTCACTTGGCGCGTGATGGGATCCGCCGTGGGACTCAGGCGATCGATGGTGCCGGTTACAACCTCATTCGCCAGGCCGCGGATGCGGAACCGCACCTTGGCGCCGGGGCGCACGAGCGAGATCTGGTCTGAGGTGACCGCGGCTTCCAGCCGCAGGCTCGACGGGTCGATGATGGTGACGATCGCCGTGCCGGGCGAGACGATGTCTCCGGCGTTGGCGGCCCGCTCCGAGACGATGCCGCTGATGGGCGCCTTGACGACCGTATCGTCGAGTTGCTGCCAGATGGCCTTTTCGCGGGCTTTGGCGGCCGCCAGTTGCGCCTCCGCACCCGAGACTAGGTTGTGCGCCTGCTCGAGGTCGCGGGCTGCGAGCGCGCCGCCTTTGACCAGCGACTCGCTGCGGGCGGCTTCGCTCCGGGCCACAGCCAGCGACGCTTCGGCGGATTTGACCGCCACCTGCGCCGACGCCATTGCATCATCCAGATCGCGCGCGGCGATGCGGCCGATGACGGCATTGGCCCTCACCGCCTGGCCGCGGTCGATCGTGAGCGACACGAGCGGTCCGCCGACCTGCGCACGCACCGTTGCTTCGCGGGCGGGTGTCAATTGGCCCGAGACAAACGGGCCGGACGTGATGTCGGCCATTGTCGCGGCCGTCACGTTCTCCGGCGCGAGCTGGACGACCGCGGGCGCGGCTGTGGCTGCCGATCCAGGGGCGGTCTCGGCCCCACGAGTGGCCCCGGGCTCCGGGGAGGCGTCGCCGCAGGCGGCAAGAGTGGCGGCCATGGCGACAAGTGCCGCTGTGAGTACGATTCGTGAGTGACGCATTATTCGTTTCCTACCGGAAGGTGTGGCAGCAGGGCGACTCGGGCCCGCGCCAGTTGGAGGTCGCTGGCGGCCTGGGCGCGATTGGCCTGCGCGGACTGCAGCGCGAAGCGGGAGTCTGAGAGTTCGAGCTGAGTGGAGAGCCCCTCACGAAATCGAAGATCGGCGATCTCAAAGGCGCGCGCCGCCTGCGTGATGGTGCCCGCCGTGGCTTCCCACGCGGCCTGGGCGGCGCCCAGGTCGCGCAGGGCCGTGTCTCGTTGAAGCGTCGCGGCCTCTCGCGCCTGTTTGAGCCGCGCCTGGGCTTCAGTCAGATCCGCGCGGGCGGCGCGGGTTTCGGCCCGGGCCAGATAGCCCATGAACACCGGCATTGTGACCTGTGCGCCCAGGGTCCAGTTCTTCCTGATCTTGCCCAGGTCGGGAAGGAGGTTGCCGGGATAGTTGGTGAGGCCGAAACCCGATACGAAGTTCACAGCGGGCTTTTTGGCGGAGTCTACGATCGTGATGCCCAGCTCGCGGACGCGCACCGTGAGTTCGGCTTGTTCGAGCGTGGTGCGGAATGCATCGTTGGCAGAACCCTCGGCTTCAGCGAGTGCGCCAGCGAACGGCGCCGGCGCGGCCAGTTCGGCCGCTTCAAGGTCCACGTCCAAGCGGAGGTTGGTGTCGGCCGGCAGTTCGACCAACTGTCGCAGCCGCCGGTAGGTCGCGTCGCGATTGGCGCGCGCGCGAATCACGGCCGGGCGCTGGTTGTCGCGTTGCACCTGCGCGCGCAGGACTTCGAACTCCGCCTGGCGGCCCGCGTCGAACGCCTGGCGGGTCTGCTGATACGCGGCGTCGGCCTGTTCGTAACCCGACTGCGCGATGGCGGCCAGGCGGTCGCTGAGCGCCGCGTCGTAATAGGCGCGGGTCACGTCCAGTTGCATCAGCGCGCGCGCGGAGGATGTGCCCAGTTCAGCCGCACGAATGCCCGCCGTGGCCTGCTGCCGTTGCGCCCAGATGCGTCCCCCCGAATACAACGACTGCGACAGTGAAAACATAAGGCGGTAGGTGTTGGCCTGGCCGAAGGGTAACTCGCTGAAGTCCGTGCCCTCGTCTCCACCTCCGCCACTGTCGTCGAAGATGCCGCTGAATTCGGACGCAAGGGTGCGGTCGTAGGCACCGGCGAAGGTGATCTGTGGATAACGCTGACTGTTGGCGCGTCCGAGGCCGGCATGAGCGCGGGATTCGCCGGCGCCGGCAATGACCAGGGACTCGCTGTGGGCCTCTGCGCGGCGCAGGGCCTCTTCGAGCGACAGTACCACCGGCGATTGGGCTGCTGCCGCCGAGGCGACCAGGACGAAGACGAGGAACGCGGGAACTATGCGCATTGCGAATTTACCGGACGCGCGCCAATCGCGCGGAGGAAGAGGCCGAGATATAGCTCGATGCCGTCTTTCATCGAGTAGGGATAACGCTCCGGCATGGGGTCGCGGCCCATGGCATCGGCAAAGAGGGTGCCCATGAGCATGGCCGCGGCGGCGCGAGGTTCGAAGTCGGCGGCGAGCAACCCCCGCGCGCGGGCATCAGCCAGATATCCCGTGAGCTCGTTGTTGATCGTGATCGAAACGCACATGGCCTGTTTGCACTGTTCGGGGTGTTCCTCAAATTCTCCCATCGAGGTGCGGATCAGGGAGCGGAGCTTGTGGAGATGTGTGTGATGGTCGCGCGCCCATTCGGTGAGCTCGGTCGTCGGGTCGGTCGGCACCTCCGGTAGGCGCTTGTACTTGGTCTGTTCCACGAACGCATCAAGGGCGGCGTGGATGAGGGTTTCCTTGGTGGGGAAGTGGCGGAACAGGGTCACTTCGTTGACCCCGGCTTCCTGCGCGATCCGCCGGGTGGTAGCCCCGCGGCTGCCCATTTCGGCAAACAGCTTCAATGTGGCTTTCAGGAGCGCTTCGCGGACGTCGCTAGCAACCATGGCTTTCGACGTTACTCGCTTTTTGGGCAAGTTAGCAAGTAGCTACTTGCTTACAAGACGTGATGGTACTCTCCCCGCATGCAGTTGGTGCTGCCATGGATGAGCCCCAAACCCCGTGTCACTGGGGCCGAACGCGCTCCCGCTTCCGTTGAAGTCGGGCCCCATTCATACCCGGTGACCATCACCCGGCATCGCAGGGCTCGGCGTTTTGTGTTGCGCATGACGCCCGAAGGCGTGCTGCGGCTGACTGTGCCTCGCGGGGCGTCCATTGCCGGCGGCCTGGCATTCGCAAAGGGACAGGGTCGTTGGATTGCCAGGGAAGCGGCGCGGCGCGCCGAACGCGCCGGGCCCTGGGCCACGGGCACGATGATCTGGTTCCGCGGGGCGGAAGTGCCGCTGGCCGTAAGCGACGCACGCGTGTCGTTTGCCGACGCATCAGTCGCGTTACCCGACGGTGTAGCGAGCGTGCGCCAGGCGAGTGAGGCACATCTGCGTAGGACGGCAGCTGCTGAGTTGCCGCCGCGATGTCTGGACCTGGCGCGCCAGCATGGTCTGACCGTCTCACGCGTCTCGGTCAGGAATCAGCGGTCGCGCTGGGGAAGCTGTTCATCGAGAGGCGCGATCGCCCTCAACTGGCGCCTGATCCAGATGCCGCCCGAGGTGTCCGACTACGTGATCCTGCACGAGCTTATGCACCTGAAGCAGCCCAACCACTCGCGCCAGTTCTGGAGGGAAGTCGCGGCCGTTAGTGCCTCGTGGCGGGAGTCCGAAGCGTGGCTCAAACGGTACGGAAGAGAGCTGCTCTAGCGGTCCCAGAGTCCAGAGTCCAGGGTTCGTGGTGCCTGCACCTTCGGTTGCAGGGGCTTCACTTAACGAAGACCCGCGAAGCGGCTCCGTGAACTCTGGACTCTGGACTCTGGACTACCTGACGATCGCGTTGAGCTCTTCGATGATCTTGTCGAGCTCGGCTTTCAGAACGCCGTATCTCTCGATCGCGTCCCGGCCCACTTTCTGATCCACGCCCATACCCAGGCGCGAGACGTACTGCACGTGCGCCTGAAGCCCGGGGCGGCCGTATCGAATCGGCTGGGTATTGAGTTTGTCGGCCAGTGCCGTGACCTGCTTCAGCTTCCCGGGGTCAGCGGTTGTTCCGCTGCCGAGCTGCGTCTGCGCCGCACGTACGCGCGCCACCGTCTGGTTGACGCTGGATACAAGTGCGGCCATCTTCACGCCGTGGTCGAACTGCTCCTGCAGATCGGCAGTGGTCACGCCGTCTGCCGCCACGCGCGGGTCGATGAGCACCGTGAGATTTTCGGTGAGGGTGGCGTCGCCCACCTTCATGCGCACCTGATATTGCGCGGGTGCCATGGTCAATCCGTTCTGGTGGCGCACATCCCACACGAAGCGGTTGAAACCGGCGGTGCGTGTCACACGCCCGACGGGTTGCGCGTTGGCAGGCGCCGTGCGGCCCGCCATCATCGGCGCATCAGGGTCCGCTTGTGCCGCCGGCGCGCTGCCGGCCCGTCCACCGCGGCCTCCTCGTCCGGCGCCACCACCTGCGGCTGCACCGCTGCTGTAGGAGTTGACCACCTGGCCCTTTCCGTCGAGCACTTCAATCGTGACCTGGCCCTCAGGCGCCGCCGGCAGGTAGTAGTCCACCGTCGGTCCCAGCGTCTCCGGGCTGCTGCGCGTGCGATAGCCATCGCGCGGCTTGAACAACTTCGGCGCGGCGGGCGCCGTCACCGGTGCGGCGGGCGGCTCCATCTGCTGCAACGGACTGAGATTGTCGAAGATCCAGAAACCCCGTCCCTGCGTCGCAATCACCATGTCGCCCTTATGGAGCGTGATTTCATTGATTGGCACGTTCGGCATGTTGAGCTGGAACGACTTCCAGCTGCTGCCATTGTCAAACGAAATGAACATGCCGAATTCGGTGCCGGCGTACAGCAGTCCCTCGCGAGTGCGATCTTCGCGCACGACGCGCGTCGGCCAGTCCGCCGGAATGCCG
This sequence comes from Acidobacteriota bacterium, assembly GCA_005799825.1. GTDB lineage: Bacteria > Acidobacteriota > Vicinamibacteria > Vicinamibacterales > SCN-69-37 > SYFT01. The sequence goes on from SYFT01000034.1 coordinate 64,403, forward strand.
TTCTTGCCGTCGGTCAGCCGCTGCCACGTCGTGCCGTAGTCGTCGGTGCGGTAAATGTACGGCTGATAGTCGCCAAGCAGGTACCGATAGACGGTGAAGTACGCTGAGCCCCGCCGATGCTGAGAGGCATCAATCCATGCCACGCGCCCGCCTTCCGGCAGGTCCTTCGGCGTAATGTTCTTCCACGTCTTGCCGTTGTCGCGTGTGACGTGGAATGGGCCGTCGTTGGCTCCCGTCCAGATGACTCCGGCCTCAAGCGGTGATTCGGCAATCGCGTAGAGCGTGCTGTAGAACTCTTCGCCTGTCACGTCGCGCGTGATCGGCTCTCCGCTGCCGCCCTGGCAGCACGGCGGGAAGGCGGTCAGGTCCGGGGAGATCTTCTCCCACGTCACCCCGAGGTCGCGTGTGCGATGCACGTGCTGCGACCCGTAGTAGAGCACCAGCGGGTCGTGTGGCGAGAGCGCCATTGGCGATACCCGCTGGAAGCGGAAGATCAGGTCGCCGCCGTCATTACCATAGAGCGACTGACCGCCGATCCAGTAATTCTTCGTCTGGCCAGTCTTGCGGCTCATTACCGCGTACTGGCCCTTGCAGGAGCCGTAGACGATGTCGGGTTTGCTCGGGTGGGGCATGATGGGCCCGGTCTCGCACCCGGGCCCGCTCACCAGATTGTTTTCGTACACGTCGCGATCGCTTTCAAGCACGACCGTGCTGTTGTCCTGTTGCGCGCCATAAACCCGGTACGGGAATTCGTTGTCCACGGCCGCGCCGTAGAACTCGCCCGTCGGCTGGTTGTCCTGCGCCGACCACGTCCGGCCGCCATCGGTGGACACATTCGCGCCGCCGTCGTTCGCCTGCACCATGATCTGGCCGTGAGTCGGGTTCACCCAGATGTCGTGGTTGTCTCCGTGCGGTGTACGTATCGATTGAAACGTCCTGCCGGCGTCGGTGGACTTGTAGAACCCTTCGGCGCCTCCATACACCACATCCGCGTTTGTCGGGTCCGCGCCAAGCGTCGTGTAGTAAAACGGGCGCTGCGTCATCGCGGCCTGGATGTTGGCAGGGGCACCCGTGTTGGCCCACGTCTGTCCGCCGTCGTCGGATCGGTAGAACCCGCCGCCAGGCAGGGCCTCAATCAAGGCGTAGATACGGCTAGGGTTGGCCGCCGTCACCGCGAGATTGCCCTTGCCAATCAACTCCTGCGGCAGGCCTGTGGCGATCTTGGTGAACGTCTCACCGGCGTCGGTGCTTTTGTAGAAGCCGCCCACCCTGCCGCCGCTGATAATTGTCCACGGCTTACGTTCCAGTCGCGCCATCCATGCGTAGACGACGTTCGGGTTGCCGGGCTGAATCTCGACATCCGCCGCGCCCACTTCGTTTGAGAGGTACAGCGTCTTCTTCCAGGTCTGGCCACCGTCGACCGTCTTGAAGACACCACGTTCGCTGGAGGGTTTGAAGACGTCCCCTGTGGCCGAGAGCCAGACGATGTTGGGGTTGGTGGGGTGGATGCGGACCGCGCCGATCTGGCCGACGTTGTACAGACCGGAGAACGCCCACGTCCTGCCGCCATCAATGGACTTGTAGACCCCGCGTCCGGTGGACACGTTGCTGCGCGCGCCGTCGGATCCCGTGCCGACGTAGATGATGTTCGGGTCGGAGTCAGCGACGGCAATCGCGCCTATCGAGCCGAGGGGGATCTGGCCGTCGGTGAGGGGTTCCCAGCTCTGACCGTTGTTGGTGGTGCGGAACACGCCGCCGCTGGCCACGCCCATGTAGAACGTCGTCGGCTGTGAAGGCACGCCCGTGACCGCCGTGACCCGGCCGCCGCGTGACGGTCCGATCGATCGGTACTTCAGACCCTGGAACATCGCCTGGTCCGATACCACCGGCGGCGCCTGCCTGGCGAAAAGCGGAGTGAGTGTGGCTGCAGACAGCGCCAACGCGCCCGCACAGAAAGTCAGAAGTCGAATGTATCGAATGTGTCGAGTGGTCATACAGGTCTCACTTTCGAACAAAACTCTACCCGATTACCGATTCTTCTAATACGTCTGCCTGGCGACCCATTCGCGCAGCAGCGAATCCACCATGGTGTAGCGCGGGCCGTCCTTGGTGACGAGGTCGGCCTTCACCAGACCCGCGAGTGACGACTGCACGCTCGATGCCCCTGCCAGCCGGTGCCTGGCGCGAACATCGGCCGACAGGACCTCGCGCCCCTGCTCAAGCACCAGCGCGCGCAGCGTGGCGCGCTGTGCGAGCGTCAGCCGCTGCCAGGCTTCTTCAAACATGGGGCCGTGTTCCTGCAGCAACCGCGACAACGTGGCGTGCAGGTCGTCCAGTGTGGCGGTCTTCCGCCCAGCGGCGCGCATGTCGTCCCACAATTCGTGAGCCAGCCGCTGCACGTCATAGGGCACGTTGCCGGCCAATTCGACGATGGCCGCGCCGAGGCCGGCTTCAGGGCGAATGCCACTGCCGGCAAAGCGGCCCTCGACAAATTCGGCGAAGTCGCCCGGATGAATCTTTGTCAGGCGCATCACCGGGCCGGCCTTGTAGAAGGGGCGCTTTGAAGTGAGCATCCGTTCCATCAGCGACGGCTCGGATCCAGCGAAGACGTACCCAACCTGCCGCTGATCCTGCACGGCCGCGCGCAGGGCGTGTTCGACGTTGCCGCCGTTGAACGCACCAATCGCCTGAAACTCGTCGAGGGCCACGGCCATGCGGCGCTTGCGGGCTGCGGCGATGCGTCCGGGGAGGGCGAAGACCTCATTCGCCAGACGCGTGATGTCGCGACCGCTTTGTGCCGCCGGGAAGGCAATGACAAACCGGGGCGCGCCGGTGGGCGCCGCCTCGAAGCGCACCTCGGGCCTGACCGATCGCAGCAAGTCCGCAGTCCATTGCCGCAACCGGCCGGCGGGCATGTCGGCCAGCAGCATCGCCCGGGCGTACGCCTCAAGGAAGCCGACGTACGAACTGGAACTGGCCACGGTGACTTCCACGGTCAGCACGCCCTGCCTCGCCAGGCCGCGCAGGACGTGACGCACCAGCGACGACTTGCCGTACCGGCGCGGCGAGATCAGGAACACCTTCTGGCCGGCGAGCAGATCCCGGCTCAGCCGATCGCGCTCGATCTCCCGATCGGCAAATGCCGCTGCGGTCACGATTTCGCCGTACACAAACGGGTTGTCTGCCATTACCCTAAACTTCATAATGATTATTTAGAATAGCGTAATCTCTCCGGTTCCGGTATCGGCCCCGGGCCAAACGCCGGATCCAGCAGCGCCGCGAATTCCCCCAGGATCATGGCCGTGGCTCCCCAGACCTGGTGCCCGCCCACGTCAAAATACGGCACCCAGATCGGCAAACCCTCCTGGCCACCGGGCTGTGGCCGCAGACGCCGGTCCCATTTCAGGCCGGTGGGATCCCACAGCGTGGCCAGCGGCATTTCGATGAGCGACTCCACCTCGCGCGGCGCGGCCGCAAACGCCGGCCGGATCTCGGCAACCGCGATGATCGGGTGCACCACGAAACGGCTCACGATGACCCACAGCGTGGAGAGGGCTCCGACGACGCGGACACCCGAGGGGTCGAGCCCGATCTCCTCGTGGGCTTCACGCAGCGCGCCTTCGGCCGCAGTCTCGCCGCCGTGCAGGCCGCCGCCGGGCAGGCTGATCTGGCCGCCGTGGTGGGACAGGTCCGCGTGCCGCTGTGTCAGCACAATCGATGTCCCATGAGAGCCCGGATACAAGAGCAACAGTGCGCCCGCGCGGCGCGCCTCCGGCGGTTGCGCCGCCGGATCCCAGGCAGATCTTGCCGGCTGAGGACAGAACCGACGTTGTGCGTCGGGCCCGGGCAAGGGCACCTGCAACCGCGCGCGCAATGCCGCCTCAAGTGAAGCCAGATCGGCGCCTGGCGCAGAAGTCACCCGGCGATTATGACTGTCGGAAAAGACATCGGGTGTCTTTTTCAGAAGGTGATGTGAAAAAGACACCCGATGTTTTTTCCGACAGTCGCCTCCGAGGTCATTGTTATTCCGACTGCAAGGTGAGCGACGGGGCGGTCCGCGTCGCACGGTACGCGGGGAGCCAGGTGGCCGCGGTCGCCTCGACGAAGAGCGCCACAAATGCGGCCGCCACAATCGGCAGGTCGAAGCCACCGCCACCAAACACGAAGCTGTCAATCGCACGAACTGCCAGCGCCGATAACCCCAGGCCAAGGACCAACCCCGCGGCTGTTAGTGACAACCCATCGCGCATCACAAGTGAGACTACGTTCCGCGACGTGGCTCCCAACGCCAGCCGAACACCGACCTCACGTGTGCGGCGCGCCACGAGATACGCCTTGACACCATAAAGTCCTAGCGCAGCCATGAACACCGCGGCGGCGCCGAAGACGCCGAACAGTGTCGCACCAGTCCTGATGATCCACAACATCGCATTTCGTTCACGGAACAACGGCGCGGTCTCGAGTGTGACCACCGGCAGGTTCGGGTCGATGTCGCGAAGCAACGCGCGCAGCGCCAGAAGCATCGCAGCTTCACCCTCGGCATTCGTCGTCTGCGCGTGTAGGCACACCAAAGCGGAAGTTCTGCGCGTAAGGGCGATACAGATGGGGGCCATGCAGCGCCGTCGATCGGGTGCGGTCGTAGTTGGCCAAGCTGGAATCCAGGTTGGAGAAAATGCCGCGGTCAAACGAAAAGCCGGGATCGACATCCGCGGCCACCATCGCCGCTCGGATGAACGCCCCGGCCGTGGTAAGCAGCGCCAGTTATCCCATGACCAGCAGGTTGCGCGTGGCGAAACGTGCGCGGCTGATTCTCAGTTCGCCCGCGTGTTCCTTCAGTTGCGGCAGTACGGCGGTGCGCACTGAGGCGAGCGCCGGCCCCAGACTCGACATCACCGTGCCGGCCACGGCAAAGGCCAGCGTGGCGACAAAAATTCTCCAGTCGGGCGCTAGGTCGATGCTGACGAGCACCGGCAAGAGTCCGCTCATGCCGCGGGCGAAGCCCAGCTAGCGTTGAAACAGGCGGAGGCCGAGGCGAAGGTCCTGAAGTAGCGTCGGCATGAGGTCAAACACGGGTTCAATGGCACTGAAGTTTAGGATCTGGCGATACAATCGGGCCGGGCGACGGAAAGTCACAAGGGAGCTGGGTATGCGACGTGTATCGATTGTTGTGGGCTGTGTGCTGACGCTTTCTATTGCCGTTCCGGCTGGCCTGTCAGGGCAGGCGGGGGCTGGCCCCCAGGGGGGCAGTCAGGCGGCGGGTGGGCGCGGCGGCGCGCAGGGGGCCGCGAGCGTCCGCTCTATTGCCGATCGTACGGCGGGGATGCAGAAGATCGACGGGTTCTTCCCCATGTACTGGGAAGAGGGCACGGGCAACCTGTTCCTCGAGATTCCGGAGCTCGGCAAGGAAGTGTTGTGGTCCAAGGGATTGTCGGCCGGCCTGGGGTCGAACGACATCGGCCTCGATCGCGCGCTGCTGGGCGGTTCCGCCATTGTGAGCTTCCAGCGCGTGGGGCCTCGGATCCTGATGGTGGAGCCCAACTATGCCTACCGGGCGAACAGCGCGAATCCAGCCGAACGAAAGGCCGTGGAAGATGCCTTTGCCAAGTCGGTGCATTGGGGCTTTCAAGTGGCGGCCGAAAACGGTGGGCGCGTGCTCGTCGATTTGTCCGACTTCCTCATGCGCGATACGCATAACGTGTCGGGCCGATTGGGCGCCGGGTACCGCTTCGACCGTGCGCGCAGCGCGATCAACCTGACCGACACCAAGGCGTTCCCGAAAAATTCCGAGATCGATCTTACCGCGACATTTGTGACCGATGTCGCAGGCGGGGGCGGCGGCCGGGGCGGGGGCGCCGGGGGCGCAGGAGGCCCCCAGCAGGGCGGGCGCGTCTCAGATGTCGCGCCCGATGCGTCCGCCGTGACACTGCGTCAGCACCATTCGTTCATCGAGTTGCCGGACCACAACTACACGCCTCGGCTGTCGGATCCCCGCTCAGGGTTCGGCGGCGTCAGTTATGTGGACTACGCGGCACCCATCGGCACGGACATGCGGACGCGGTATGTCAATCGGCACAGACTGCAGAAGAAGGATCCCACGGCCGCGGTGAGTGAGCCCATCAAGCCGATCATCTACTACGTCGATCGCGGCACGCCCGAGCCCGTATTGTCGGCGCTGCAGGAAGGCGCACGTTGGTGGAACGACGCCTTTGAAGCCGCTGGATTCCGGAACGCGTTCCAGGTGCAGGTGATGCCGGAAGGCGCGCATCCGATGGACGTGCGCTACAACACCATTACGTGGGTGCACCGGTCCACGCGCGGATGGAGCACGGGCGGGTCCATCACCGATCCCCGCACGGGCGAAATCATGAAGGGCCATGTGATTCTCGGGTCCCTCAGGTGGCGACAGGACTACCTGATCTTCGAGAGCCTGCTGTCGCCGTATGTCAACGGCAACGAGAAGCCGGCGGTGCTCGAACAAACAGCCCTCGCGCGCCTCCGTCAGCTTTCCGCGCATGAGGTGGGTCATACGATCGGCCTTGGCCACAACTACTACAACAGCTCAAAGGGCCGGATCTCGGTGCTGGACTATCCGCATCCCCTGATCACGCTGCGCCCGGATGGCACGATGGATTTCTCCCAGGCGTACGACACTGGCATTGGCGAGTGGGACAAGGTCTCGATTCAGTACGGCTACTCACAGTTCCCCGCCGGCACCGACGAGAAGGCCGCGCTCGCCAAGATCCTTAATGACGCCTGGGACCAGGACTATCGGTACATGTCCAACCAGGACACCGACGTCAACCCGAACGTCGATCAGTGGAACAACGGCACCGATGTCGCCGCCGAGTTGACGCGCCTTCTCGCCCTGCGACGCGCGGCCATGGAAGGATTCGGCGAACGCGCGATCCAGATCGGCCGGCCGATGGCGCAGATTGAAGAAGCGCTCGTGCCGCTGTACCTGCATCACCGGTATGCGGTGGAGTCTGCGGTCACCGCAATGGGTGGCCAGGAGTACATCTACGCCATTCGCGGGGATGGACGGACGCCGATGAAGTGGGTGCCTGCGGCCAAGCAGAAGGCCGCGCTCGATGCGCTCATGAGTGCGTTGCGTCTCGGGGATCTTGTGCTGCCGTCAGCTGTGGTGCAAGGGATTCCACCGCGTCCGCCAGGCTTCGGCCTGACGCGTGAGTCATTCGCGCGCACCACCGGTGGCGCCTTCGACCCGGTGGCGCCGGCAGCAGCCGCCACCGAAATCGTCGTGGCAAGTTTGCTGACGCCCATGCGTGCCGCGCGCATGGTGGCGCAGAAGGCCGTGGACGCGTCACTGCCCGGCCTTGACGAAGTCATCGCCAGGCTGACGGCCACGGTGTTTGACGCCAGGCCGGCCACTGGTTACGAGGCAGAAATCAGCCGCACCATGGAACGCGTCGTCATGAGCCAGTTGATGGAGTTGGCGGAGGGCGCGCCCAACACACAGGTGCGCGCCATCGCCACGCAAGCGCTCCGGGCGCTCCCGACGCGCCCGTCAATGACAGCCGTGACCACCGTTGGGGTCGAGCGCGCTCACCGCCAGTTGCTGTCTGACGACATCAAGCGCTTCCTCGATCGCCCCTACACGGAACTGCGTCCCGCCGCCATTCCAACGCCGCCCCCGGGCGCGCCGATTGGGGATTTCGGAATGGACTATTTGCTGGGTTTCGACTCCTGCCGCTGGAGAGAGCGCTGAAAATGAGCCCAGTCGTTGGTACATCGCTCGGGCTGTTCCTCAAGCCCGAGATTACTGTCGCCGAGCCCTGGTCGCCCGTGGGGGATCGCCGGAGCGCCTCCACGGAGATGGCCCTCGCACGGCGCGTGCCGTCAAGCGGGTGCCGCCGAGGCTGAAGCCAGAGGTTCGCCTGCCGTGGAGGCGCACGTTGAAGGCTGGCCCGAACTCGTGACGCCGGGTTTCCAATGAGTCGCGGGCGCCGCTGCCGCTCGACTGCGAGCGACGCGACAGGGCCACTACAAAAAGCGTTACGGAAGGGGGCGACAGCAGGTGGGGATGGGGCTCCCACCCGCGATCATGGGCGAACTCCCTGGAGTGGTGCTTTTTCCGCGTTGGGAGCCGGAAGAGCGGCAGCGACGACCGCGACTCGCCGGACAACCTCAACGACACCTATCATCTCGGGCTTGAGGAACCCACCTCAAGCGCTTCGCGCTACGACGAAGCAAGCTAGCCCGAGCTACAGACGGCCCGGGAACCTCAGCTCTGCGGCTTGTAGTAGAGAACGAGCGAGGCGCCGATCGCCACCAGTAGAAACCCGATCCACAGCAGCGGATTGGGTGACGCCTTCGGCGGATGCAGGTACATCGTGAACAGCACGTTCACGACCGGCGCGCCTCCGAAGACCAAGGGCATCACGTAGGTGGGCACGCCGCCGGCGCGGAACGCATAGATGATGAACACCGCCCCGAGGGCGCCAAGGAGGCCGGCTCCCGTGGCGCCAAGCGCGCCGTCAGTGGACCAGCCTTTGGTTAACTCGCCCTGGGCCATCAGCGCTACCACCGGCACGATCACGCCGACGATGAAATAGGCGATGCCGACGCAGAGCAGCGCGCGGAACGGACTGCCCAGCTTCACCTGCCCCTGATGCAGCGACGGCCCGTAGAGCCCCCACGAGAGGGCCGCGCCCAACGCCAGTGCCACCCAGTGCATGGTTACTCTGACTTGATCCGCATCGAGTAGAACGAGCGCCACACGAAGAAGATCGAGATCGCGAAGAAGCCGAGCGCGAGCCCGTGCGTCAGCCCAGCGCCCTGTTCGCGCGTCAACTGCACGGCCAATTCTACGGCGAGCAATCCGAATAACGTCGTGAACTTGATCACCGGGTTCATGGCGACCGATGACGTGTCCTTGAACGGATCGCCGACGGTGTCGCCCACGACTGAGGCGTCATGGAGCGGCGTACCCTTGGCCTTCAGTTCCACTTCCACGATCTTCTTCGCGTTGTCCCCCGCGCCGCCCGCGTGGGCCATGCAGAGGGCGTGATAGCGGCCAAACAGCGCGTTGGAGATGAGGTTGCCGATGAAGAAAAACGGCTCGGCGAACGCAAAAGCGAGCGTCCC
>SYFT01000035.1 GCA_005799825.1 Acidobacteriota bacterium
GCGGGCGCATGCTGCGCCCGCGTGTGGTCGAGCGCCAGCACGGTCAGCACCGCCTGGTCGAGTTGCCGCATCTTCTGCAGATACAACTCGGTGAACCACCACAGGGAATCGTCTCGATATCGGAATCGTTCGCGCATCGACACGCCGCCATACGGCACCAGGCGCAGGCGCTTGATCCAGGCGTTGGTCTCTGTGCGTGCGCGGTCGACCAGATCCGGCGTGGCAAGTGCCGTGAACGACAGTTCGTGTTCGGCCCCCTGCGCCGAGATACACGTGACCCGGGTGTTGTTCATGTCAGTGCGCGCGCTCTGCCATGAGTTCACGCGCGGCCTGGACCACGGCGTCCACTGTGATGCCGTCCATGCAGTCGGGCACGTGCCCGCGGCATCGCTCGGGTGGCAGGCGCACCTGACCGCAGGGGCTGCACGGCAATTGCACGCGCAACACACGCTGCTTTGTGGCGAGCGGGCCGTATCGTCGGGGGTCTGACGGCCCGAACAGCGCCACCACCGGCGTGCCCACGGCGGCTGCCAGATGCATCGGGCCGGTGTCGCCGGTGATGAGCACGTCCAGGCGCGCCAACAACGCGGCGGTGCCAGGCAAATCAAGGGCGCCGGCCGTGTCAATAATCGGCCGGTCGCCAATCGCACGGCGCACGTGATCGACGATGCCCTTGTCGCTGGCGGCGCCGGTGAGCACCACGGTGGTCCCCGCCTCGTTGGTGAGCGCGCGGCCGACCGCCGCGAATCGCGAGAGGTGCCACTGCTTCGACTCGCGGCCGCCACTCACGTGCAGGCCGATGAGTCGCGTCGCGTCACGCCCGGCCAGCACGCGGTCTGCGGAGGCCTCGGCGCTGCGGTTGGGCACCAGGTGCGGGCCGGGCGCGGAGTGTGGTGTGGCGCCGCCGGATGCGTGTTGAATGAGCGCGAGCGCGTTGGCTGAGACGTGCGAGTTCCGGTCGTATGCCAGCGCGTCGGTCAGGCAATGTCCACCGCCACCGGTCCAGTAGCCCAGCCGATGCGGCGCGCCGCTGCGCCAGGCCAGCAGGTTTGTGCGGATATCGGGCTCGAAGGCGATCACGGTGTCGTAGCGGCGTTCACGCCACGCCCCCGCGCGCGCGAGTAGGCCGCTCCAGGAAAGACCGGTGCCCTCGCGCGCCAGCCACGGCACGTCGATGCTGTCCACGCGCCCCACGCCCGGAATCAACTCGGCCAATGGCGCGTTCCAGCTGCCGACAGCGAGGTCGATGGCGGCGGCCGGCCACGCAGCACGAGCGGCGGCCACGGCGTCGAGCACCATGAGGAGATCGCCGATGCGCTCGAGACGGAGCAGCAGCACACGTTTGGGCGGCCCGGCCGGGCGCTCGGGTCGGCGCCAGCCGAGCGGGGCCAGCGCGATGTCGGCTAGGCCCACCAGGAGCCGCTCGCGGGGCATGGAGATCTGCAGGTGATCAAACATCGCGCCTACCGCACCGCCACGCTGTCCACGAGTACGCCGAGATGCCGCGTATCGATCACGCGCCCGTGCTCGCTCGGCCTCCACAGTGTCGACTCGAAGCGCAGCGCCGCCGGCGCGACGGATGCTGCGGCGGTGGCTGCCAGTGCTGGGGGAATGGGAAATACATAGGTCTGGAAACCGGGCCCCACGGCCGTCTCGCCAATCTGCACGCCGTCGAAGAGTACCCGCACCCGCGCCGGTGTGGCGCCGGCGGGCCGGCCGCCATCACTCATGACCATCGTGACCGTCCGCTCGCCGCCTTCAAGTCCCGACAGGGCCACCTCGGACCGGTCCTGCGTCCAGCGAACGGTTCGTCCGTCCACCTGTTCCTTGGCGTGGAATCGCAGCACATGCAGATCATCGCGCACCCCAACGTCGAGTATGAAGGGGCCACTCGGGCCCTGGCCGCTTGTCAGTTGGTAGACGCCGTAGTCGAATTCCTTGCGCCGCACCGCTCGTGGCAGCCGGTCGGTTGTCACCTCGAACTCGTCGATCTGTACACGATCGCTGTCGGTCGGCGTGGCGATGAGACCTTTCGACAAGAGCGTGGTGCCGCCAGTGCCGACGAAGAACACTCGGTCGTACTGCCGGAGCGCCACTTCGAGGAAGACGCGGAACCTGACGCGATCGGGCCGCGCGGAATTAAGCACGAGCACCGACTTCGCGTAGATGTACGACAGGGGCAGGCCCAGGACATGGATGTCGGATTCGGCGTCGCGCGATTCCATGATGATGAGATCCCGCTCGGTGAACCGGGCCGCCAGCCGCTCCACGTACGGAATGATGTGACGGTATTCCACGTGCGGGATGAGTGGTGCGGCCGCCACCGCGTAGTGTTGTGCCACCACTCCGAGGAACAGCGCGCCGGCGATGGGCCGCACGAGGGCGATGCCGCGAAGACGTCCGGTCAACGGGCCAAGCGCCGCGGACGCCGCCAGGAGCAGCGCGCCCGGAAGGATGATCGCCAGGAACCGTCGTGACAGCCAGAAGTGTTCGGGCACGATGTGAATCTTGTGGAGCAGGAACGTGGCAAAGGCGGCGAACGACAGCACAAATGCCGGGTCGCGCCAGAAGCCCTTGCGCGCGACCAGCGCCAGGCCCGCCATCGCGGCCACCAGCATCGGCCACCACAAGTAGATGTCCACAAACGTCCGCACAGCGTCGGCGTCGTGTTGCGCCAGTTTGCCGCCCTGGGCGCGGAACAAATACCCGTACGTCGCAAGCGCCACCACCACGGCTACGACACCGATCGGAATCCACCGTGCGGCCACGCCCGGGTGACGCCGGCGGGCCCACCACAAAAAACCCAACAGGGCTAGACCAGCGACGATGCCTCCTATCACGTTGATTTGGGGCAGGTTGGTCAGGTAGACATTCGGGCGCCAGAAGTAGCCGCGCATCAGGCCGGTCAGATAGTAGTAGCCCACCCATGAGGCCGCTGCCATCGGCAGGAGGAATCGCACTTTCAAGCGATCCTTTGAGGAGACCAGCCACACCAGCACCGCTGTGCCTGTCATGACCACGACCGGCAATGCAGCTTCCACCCTCGAGAACAGCTGCAGGCCGATCACCCACGCCGCTACGGGTCCAAAAAACGCATCATCGTCTTGATGCGCCCGCGCGAATGCCAGAAGCGACACGAAGAGTCCGGCCTGCAGCACGATGTCGCTGTTGGGATACCGCGCGAACCAGACCTGGGTGACGTGGAGCCCGAGCATCGCCGCGGCGGCGAAACCCGTCCAACGGCCGAAAAGCCGCGTGCCCACGAAGTACACGCCGAGGAGTCCGGCGAGGCCCCACCAGCCGACAGTTTCCCGTGCGCCGGTGATCCCACCGAAGCCATAGGCGACGGCGATCGACGCCGGAAACAAATGCGGGAACTGGCCCACCACGCTGCCGGTGGCCGGGTCCTGGATGAAGAAGCCCATGAATCCTGGGCTGTAATATTCCACGCGGTTTTGTGAAGGGAAGAACAGGTCACGCGCAAAGTCCGGCACACCGGCGATGGCCTGATCGGTGATCACCAAAGTACCGCGCTGCGCGATTTGCACGCCTTCGTTGACGTACACGCCCGGGTCCTTGCCACCGATGATGTACTCGGATGCGGGCCAGAACCGCCACACGCCGAGGACGATCAGACACATCGGCAGCACAACGGTCCATGTCGGGCGCGTGGCTGTGCCGCGATATGCCAGGCGCCCCCGCGCGATCAACACCATTACCGCGACAATGGCGGCGTTGATGGCCAGCAGCCATTCGAATCGATACAGTCCCGAAGCCGCGAGGGCGAGCACCACCGTGAGGGACCAGGCGATGCTGAGATTCACATGCCAGAACACGCGTTCTTCGGCGTCCAGCGCGCTGCGGCGTTCCCTGCGCCAGAGCGGCAGGCGATACAAGACTGCGCCAGGAAGATAGGCAACCAGCAGCAGCGCGACCAGCGTCGCGATCATCATGCGTTACCTGCCGTCGGCGTCCGCGGCGCTGAACCTGTGCACCGCATCGGCCACGCGATCGACCTCGTCGTTGGTGAGGGCAGGGTACAGGGGCAGCGAGAACACTTCGCTGCACACTCGATCGGCGACGGGACATGTCGCCGTCGGGATTCCGTCCAATGCAGGCTGCCGCGGAATGGGCACCGGATAGTGGATCAGCGTCTCGATTCCGTTGTGTCGCAGGTGCGCCTGCACCTGGTCACGGTGAGCCGACCGCACGGGGAAGAGATGGTAGACGTGGCCCGGGTCTTTCTCGGGCGGCACAATTACCGGCGCGCCAACCAGGGCCGAGCGGTACCGCGCGGCAATTTCCCTGCGGCGGTCCGTCCACCCGGGCAGCAACGCCAGGCGCTCGCGCAGAATCGCCGCCTGCATCTCGTCGAGGCGAGTGTTCACGCCAAACTCGAGGTGGTGATACCGGTCCTTCTGGCCGCCGTTGCGCAGCCGCCTGAGCTTGTCGGCCAGCGCAGCATCGTCCGTGACGATGCCCCCAGCGTCGCCGAGGGCGCCGAGGTTCTTCGTCGGATAAAAACTGAAGGCGCCGGCTACGCCGATGGTGCCCACCGGCCGTCCTTCAGACTTCGCGAGGTGGGCCTGGCTGGCGTCTTCGACGATCACGAGGTTGTGGCGGCGCGCGATGGCTGCGATGGCCGTCATGTCGGCCGGCTGCCCGTAGAGGTGAACTGGGAGGATCGCCGCTGTGCGTGGCGTCACCAGAGCATCCACCTGCGCCGGATCGAGCGTGAGCCGGTTGATGTCGATGTCGGCAAACACCGGCGTGGCGCCGGCCATCATGATGGCCAACGCGGAATACGCGGCCGACAGCGGCGCCGTGATGACTTCGTCGCCGGGGCCGATGCCGAGCGCGCGTAGCGCGAGGGCAATCGCGTCGGTGCCTGTGCCTACGCCCACTGCATACGCCGCCCCCGAGGCCTGCGCAAATTCCGTTTCGAAGGCCGTCAGCTCAGGACCGAGGATGAACCATCCGCGCGCGATGACGCGGTCGATGGCTGCGCGAATGGCGCCGGCGTCGGCACCCGGCGTCAGGTGCATGAACGGGATAAGAGCAGGGGCAGTCACGTGGGCGTCTCCGAGTCGTCAACATAGTGTCCGCGATGGTCGCGATAAAACGCCAGTGTCTGCGACAGGCCCTCGCGCAAATTCATAGTGGACTGCCAGCCGGTGGCAGCCCTGAAACGCGTTGAGTCGGTGATGAACGACCCGATGTCGATTCTTTTCTTCTCTTCTGGCCATGGCACGTAGCGCACGCTTCCTGTGCCGGCGATCTCAATCAAGGTTTCTACCAGATCCCGATGCGCGATGTGTTCGTGGCCTCCAACGTTCAGTGCCAATCCGTTCACCTCCTCCGTGGCGCCGGCCAGAAGGAAGGCGCGGGCGGCATCATCCACGTATACGAAGTCACGCACCTGGGAGCCGTCACCGAAGATCTGAATTTCCCCGGCGTCCAGGGCTAGACGAATAAACCAGCCGATAAATCCCTGCCGGCTGTGCCGGATGAGCTGGCGGGGCCCATAGACATTGGTCAGGCGCAACGAGCATGCGCGGACCCCGAAGACGTTGTTGTACACGAGATGATATTGCTCACCGGCCGCTTTGTTGATGCCGTTGATGTCCGTGGGCCGCACCAGATGTGACTCGTCCACCGGCAACCTGTCGGGACGACCGTAGATCTGGCGCGTGCTTGCGTAGACGACCTTGGCGGCGGAGTTGTGCCGTCGGCAGGCTTCGAGCAGGATGAGCTGGCTGCGGCAGTTGATGTCGAGATCGGTTTCCGGATCGCGCATGCTGTCGATGTGGCTCACCTGGCCCGCGAGGTTGAAGATGACCTCGCGATCGCGCACCAGGTAGTTCATCGTGCTGGCCTGGCGCACGTCGGCCACGTTCACCCGCACGCGGCCTTCGAGACCCGCAATGTTGAACAGATTGCCGCCGGAGTCGGGCGTCAGCGAATCAACCAGGAGAACGTCGGCGCCCAGGTCGGCCAGGTGACGAGCGAGGTTCGACCCGATAAATCCCAGTCCGCCGGTGATGAGCACCGGCCGATCGCGGTAGAAACCGCCGTAGTCGCTCATGTTGTCCCTGTCTTCCCTTGGGTGCCGACCACCACCAGTTTCATCCAGAGTTTGAACACGTCCCGTGCGGTATGCCACAGTCGCGAGAAGTTGAAGAACTGCGACTTACCGTACGTGCGGTTGTAGTGGTGTACGGGCACTTCCTCGATGTGGCAGCCGGCATCCGTCAATTTTTTCATCAGTTCCAGGCAGATGACGCCGCTGTTGTGTTCAAGCGAGATGCGGTCGAACACCGTGCGTCGAATGAGTCGGAAGTCGCAATCGACGTCGCGCACCTTCAGTCCGAACAGGATCTTGACGGTGTGGTGGTAGACGCGGCCGATGATGATGCGGTGCATCGGATCGGACCGGCTGATCTTGTAGCCGTTCACCACGTCCACGCTGGGCGTCATCTTCGGCCAGAGCGCCTCCATTTCGGTGGGGTCGTACTGGGCGTCGCCGTCGGTATAGAAGATCAGGTCCTTGCGTGATTCAGAGAACCCGGTACGCAGGGCGCCGCCGTAGCCGCGATTGGCTGGGTGATGGATCACCCGCACTTCCGGATAGGTCTTTGCCAATTCATCAGCAATCGTGGCGGTGGAATCGGCGCTGCCGTCATTGACCACAAGGATCTCGAAGTCGGTCGTCAGTTTCTGCGCGCTGGACCTGGCCGCGATCACCAGACTGGCGATGGTCCCACTATCGTTATACGCCGGAAAAAAGACGCTGAGTCCTGGGGCTGTGGGTGAAGTGGCGCTGACCATCGAACCGCTCAAACGCTAACACGCCGTCCAGAAGCGCGACAAGGTTTACGACGGTCCCATCACGCGCGCGCCCGCATGTAGGCCGCCGCCATCCGTTCAGCCGTCTGCGCCCACGAATGGTCGCGCATGACGCGGGCTCGTGCCCGCGCGCCCATGTCGCGGGCGTCCCCCGTGGACCCCAGCAGACGCTTGAGGGCTGCCGCGAGTGCAACCGGGTCGCGCTCCGGTATTAACAAGCCGTTGTCACCGTCGGAGATGGCCTGTGGCAGGCCCCCCGCGACCGTGGCCACGACCGGCGTCGCCGAGGCGAGCGCTTCAAGGGCGAAGTTCGGCAAGCCGTCCACATTGCCTGCGTCATCGCGAATCGACGGCACCGCAATGACATCAGCAGCGGCGGCGAGCCGCGCGACGGCGTCCTGTGTCTGGTTGCCCACGAACCGGACCGGCAGCCCGGCGGCCCGGGCACGGAGTGACTCGGCCAGATCGCCGTCGCCGGCGACGATCAATTGCAGGGCCGGGTGGCTGTCCATGAGCCCGCGCACCGCGTCGATTAGGTACTCGAACCCCTTCTTGCTCACCAGGCGTCCTCCCGCCAGGACGAGCGGCGCGTCGCCCACGCCCAGCGACTCGCGCACCTGGGCGCGCATCGCGGCATCGGGGGCGAAGCGCGCTGTGTCGACGCCGTAAGGGATCGTCTCGGTCCGCGCCGGGTCGGCACCAAGCGCGATGGCGCGCCGGTGCAGGTCGTCGCTGCAGGCGGTCACGGCACCCGCCCGCCCGAAAACGCAACGGGCTGCCGCGCCGGCGACTGCATGCCGCTCTGCGACAAAGACATCGGATCCGTGCAGGCTGACCACGAGCGGAAGGCCACGCGCGGCCGCAGCCGCCATCACGCCTCCGGGAATTACCCAGTGGCCATGCATGACCGTGGCCCGGCGCTTGGTGGCCACCCTCCACGCTTTGAACCAGCCCGCCGCCAGCGCGATCGGGGCCATAGCCCAGGCGGCCAAGCGGAGATCAGTGTCGGCGCGCAAGCTAGAGGCGTAACCAAACACACTGAGTGAGGCGACCGGCGCGTAGCGGAAAAAATGGAAGAACACGCCGTCCTCTTCGCGGGCGCGCTTGATCGCGGGATGCCAAGGCGCCACGAGGTGCACTTCATGGCCGAGCGCAGCGACGCCCTTAGCAATTGGTTCAATGAAACTGCCGATGCCGTCGCCCGGGAATCTCGGGTACGAGGTGGTGACCATGACGACGACTTCACGCATGGCAGGTCAGGCCTTTGAACGGCCGAGCCGGCCGCGACGGAAAACTAGCTGCCAGAGTGTCCACAAGGACTCCATCAGCACGGAACCGGAGATTTTGGAATACCCCTTCGGACGTTCCACAAAAAATAATCGGCACTTCTCCCATTCGGCATCCGCCACAGGCGGCTTCACAGAGCATTTCGGGCAGGAACACGATCCGGTGCAGCGGCCAGTTCACGACGCTGACACCATTGAGATACCGGGATCCGTGGGTGCGATCATACCGGTCCAACGCTGCCGCCAGAGCGGGCAGGTGACGCGGGATCGGGCGACAGGCCCGCGGCCATCTGGCAGATCGCCTGTGCGTCAGTCGCCAGCGTCCGGCGCAGACCGTCGATGGAGGAACGGCCGAGCCCGCGCGTACCCGCGCGGGCAGGACGACCAGCAGGGTTCTCACGGGCGTTTGCCGGGGGTTTAACGACATCTGGGCACTGCGACGTAATTGGCCAGGGGGAATCGGCCATACAAGCCCGCCCTCCACACGCCATTCGTAATACTACAAGGTGCGACCCGGGTTCGCGGCCGCCACCTCATGGTCCAGGTCCGGCCGGGAAAGGCCGAACAGTACTCAAGCGTGGCGGAAGTCAGGTGGGTTCCGGTTGAGATCGAGCCACACCATGTCCGCAGAGGCGGTTTTCAGGAGCACAATGGCGTGCTCGATCTGCGCGAGTTCGATTACGCAGTACACGTCTCGGCATGCGTGGATTTGCTCATACGTTTTGAGCTCGAGGACGGCGTTTGACGCCACCGTGCAGACCGCGACCGTCGCAATAACGACCCAGGCCATTCGTGCTTGCGACAGGCGTTCCGGGCTCAAGCCAATGAGGATGGTCATTGGCAGCAGGGTTTTAAAATAAACCCGTGGGCCGTATGGATCGCCGTCGTGCGACAGCAGGAGCGGCGATGCACCTGGGCGCTCGCGGGTCCAGGTGAGCGCAAGGGCGAGTTCGGTCAACGCAAAGAGGCAGGCCGGATGGCGATGGGACGACCCGATCTGCGGCAACGGCGGCCGCCTGCCACACGATTGCGGACTGATCGGTGGAGTTGGCGAGTCCCTGCAGTACGCACACGTGCACGAGCACCGCTGCCACGAACACGGGCAGCACGATGAGCGCCGATCGTCGCCACGCCGAGGTCTCGGCCAGTGGCGTGTTCATCGACGCCAGGAGGATAAGGCGACTGCCGCCGCGACGATGGCGGACGGGTCAAGCACGGGAATCCTGAACCGCTCCTGAGGAAAGAACACCAGGCACACCACAACCGACGACAGCGCGAGGATGCCCAGCGCCCACAGCGGGGACGGCCCGGGTCGCCGCCAGAGTTGCCACAAGCCGACGACCGCGAAGGGCGCCAGCAGGCCGTATGCCACCAGCGACGTCACGAAGTAGCGGTTGGAGTGGAGCGTATACGACGGCCCGATGGGCACGAACGTATAGAAGAGTTTCCGAGCCTCGAGGATCAGCCAGCGGCCCGGATGCTGCCGCACGAAATCCAGTGCCGCAGCGTAGTAAACGTCGTCCATTTCCTGGTTGCTCAGGGCCGGGTGCAGGGCTTCAAGTGCTCTTCGCTCCTGGCCCATGATGGGGTTCGCGGCCAGGTCGCCTTCGCCGTGGGCGAGCGGGTTGTTGCCGGTCCACAGCGTCACCCCCCCATGGGCTGCCGTTAGGATGAACTGCTGATGGACGACATAGTTGCGAGCGATCCACGGAAGCACGATGATCGCGACGCCCGCGGCAAACCCGACTAGCAGGCGGCGCTGTTTGTGCCACACGAGCCAGAGCGCGGCGAGGGGGAGGAAAAAGAGCATCGCCTCTTTGGTGAGCAATGCGGCACCAGCCAGCAGGCCGGCCATGCCGCCCAGTCTGAGACGGCTCGCACCAGCGTCGTCACCGGCCCGCAGCAAGAGCCAGACGGTACTAAGTGCCAGTGCTGAATACAGCGGCTCGCTGAGGACATACCCGCTCACCCACGCGATTGGTGGATATACCGCAGCCGCCAGGGCACCCAGCTTCGCGGCACGTGGCCCGCCCGCGCGACCAGCTAGCGCCGCAACCAGCAGGATGACGATCGTGCCGATCAGGCACTGCACCACTTTGATCGCGGTGGGAATGCCGGAGGAGGTACGCGACAGCGAATCCAGGTTGTCTGGGACCGCCGTCGTCACGAGCGCATCTTGAGTGGCCACCAGCGTGGTCGCGAGAAGCACAACAAACCCCGGCGGCCGCTCGAAGAATCCGTCCGACGTCGCAGAGGCGGGGTAGGTGAATCCATGACCCGTTGCGACGCGAGTCGCCAGAAGCAGGTACTCCTGTTCGTCTTTCATGAGTGGCTTATCGACCCAATACCAGAGAGCGAAGGCCAGGCGTAGCAGCAAGCCCGCGAGAGCGGCAGCAGCAATGAATTTGGCTGGGGCTTTCATGCTCGGGGATTGTACCGCGCGCTCAGGGCGCCTGCCTGATCCGGGATTGCGAGATACTGCCTGCAGACCTCCGGTATCCGGGAGAAGGACCTTGATCCCGTTGGTTTCTTCGATAAGCCGTATTTAAGTTCGGGCCCATTCTCGAGACCTACATTGGCGTCGCACCGCGGGGATGCACATCGTTCCTGTACGCCGAGCACCACGAATCTCGCGCGGCGAGCGCATATTGTCCGTCGCCATCGAAGAGGCTTCCAGCCGGCGTGGAGGGAGATTTCGGATTGGAAGCAGGAAATCTAACTCGATCGAGCCCGGCCGACGGTTGCGTCGGTGCTTACGCCGTTTATCGATATGCTCTTCTGACGTGTGGTGTTGTCGCCACTACCGCGAGGGCAGGCCCTCACGCTTCAACCACGCCTCGATCAGGCGAGCCGCCATTTCGTGGCCGCGCCCGTTCCAATGGCCATCCACAGGCGCACCAGTCACATGTTCGCCCGCCTCGGCCGCCGCATCAACGGCTTCGCCGACACCTGGAATGAAGCGCACGCCGGCACGTGCGCATACGTCGGCACGTGACCAGAACGAGAAGTACTGTTCGGATCTTACAGAAAACGCTACGACTGGAACCTTGGCGCGCCGACGGATCATCGTCAGCAATTCCACGGTCGCGTCCGTGGCCCGCGCGACATCGGGATCAGTCGCCTGCAGCGTGCGCTCGATCGAATCGGCGGATCGGGACCGGAAAAACAGCAAGTTCGCGTTGAGCAGACGCAAGAAATACGAGTGGCGGACGAGCCGATACAGCGCACCCCATTCCCGGTTCTCCGGAAAGCGCTGTACGACCGTTCCTTCCTCCCAATACGGCCGGGTCATCTGATTATTGTTCGTCGTGCTGCGAGACTCGAGGCCGTGCGAGTTGTTGATCAGATCGTTCGGATGCAACTGCAGGAGCACGAGGTCGGGCCGTACGGTATCCACGACATGGTCCAGCAGCATGTATTCCTGCAACGTGCCGTATCCTCCGGCTCCGATCGCGAATACTTCGAGGTCAAGACGCGCCGCCGCCAGGCGGTGGTAGTACGTCTCACCGTCTGAAACCATCACGGCTTCCGTGAAGGAATCCCCAAGGGCCAACACTTTCATTTTTGAGGTGCCCGGATCACCGAACAGTCGAAACCCGCCCTGGACGGTGTGATAGACCACGCGCCCGAAGCCCGGCACTTCGCGGTCCATCGAAACGTTTTCAGCCGTCCGCCAGCCGATGGTGGCGGCGATGGTGCGATCAGGTGGCGCGAGCCACGCCGAGGCGGTGAACCACAGGCGCAGCCCTCCTTCGGCGAGGCCCGAGGCAAATACGACGGCGGCACCTGTCAGGAGCAGCTCCCGCCAGGGCGCGTTGCGGCGCCGCACGATCAACAGGAGGCCGACGCCAAGGGCCGCCACATCAAACAGGCCGATCAGTATTCGACTGGTGGGATGTGTCACGCGGCCCGCCCGCGTCAGCAGGGCTCCCAACACCCACTCGTTGGCGAAGAGCACACTGACTATCAGAAGAGATCCCATGGCAACGAACGGCCACTCCACACCGGTGTGGCGGGAGCCGCTCGCGCGATTACTTTCGCCCATCGAATCGCTCCGCGGAAATCTGTTCTGACACGAGGCCGACCAGGAACACCACGACCCCGAACATGATCAGCAGCACGGAGGAATTCGTGATGTGCATCTGCGTCGCGATTGTCCACACGGCATACGCCACGCCCAGCGCGAACGACACGCCCGCGACCGGCAGGAAGACTTTCATCGGGCTGTAGATCGTGATTACCCGAAGAATGATAATGAGAAACTTCACACCGTCACTCGAGAGTCTGATTTTCGAGTGACCTGTGCGCTGTCGCGCTTCAATCGGCTCGAAATGAACACTGTGACCGGCTTTGATGAACGCCAGCGTCGTGGTCGTTGGAGTGGAGAAGCCGTTGGGCAGCAGGAAGATCAACTCGCGCAAATAGGAGAGCCGCGCGCCACGAAATCCTGACGTCAAGTCGGGAATGGTTCGACCGGCCAGATAACCCGCCAGCCAGTTCAACAGGGCATTTCCCGCACGCCGGACAGGCCCCGCTTGAGTGGCTGAAGACCGCGCACCCACGACCAGGTCGAAGCGCCCGAGGTGAGCCACCAACCGCACCGCATCCGAGGGCTTGTGTTGTCCATCGCCATCGATGATCAGAAGATACTCGCCAGTTGCCGCGCGAATGCCGGCTTTCACGGCTGCGCCGTTACCCTTGTTGTAGGCTTGCGTCACCACGATCGCGCCAGCCGCTTCCGCCTGCGCCGCCGTGTTGTCCGAAGACCCGTCATCGACGACTACGATCTCGTGCCAGTTGGCCTCGGCGCGCAGTTCCTGCACGACAGCGGCAATCGAGTCGGCCTCGTTATACGCCGGGATGACGACCGAGACCTGTGCGGGTGCCGCCATCAGCGGTCATCCTTCGGCGTTGTATCGTCGCGAAGTTCCAGTTTCCGCACGCGATAGAGCAGATCTTCAAGCAGCTTGCGCGTGCCAGAGATCGCGTCGGCGACAAGGCCGATCAGGATGACCTGGAAGCCGACGATCATCAGAACCGCCGAGAGAATCAGCGATTGCAGGTGGCGATCGCCGAACGTGTCACCTTTGAGCAGGAAGTAGAGATACCGCACCGAGATGGCCACACCCACCGCGAAGATGGTGCCGCCGATGTAGCTGAACACCTTCAGCGGCTCATACATCGTGTATGTGCGGACGATGGTGGCCGCCGACTGCTTGATGTAGCCGTAGACACTGCTGAAGAGCCTTGAGGGGCGCGTGTTGGCATTGGTGCCAATTTCCACGTGCGCCACGGCCATGCGCTTCTTGCCCGCCTGGATGATCGATTCAAGCGTGTAGCTAAATTCCGAGACCACCGTCATTCTTAGCGCGGCTTCCCGCGTGTAGGCGCGAAAGCCGCTGGTGGTGTCGGGCACCTGTGTATTCGACACCCTCCGCACCACCCAACTGCCCAGCCGCTGCAGCAACTTCTTCTGCCACGACATGCTGGCGAGAATGGGAATATTGCGATCGCCGATCACGATGTCGGCTTCGCCCGCGATGAGTGGCGCCACCAGCCGCGCGATGTCCTGCGCGGCGTACTGATTATCGGCGTCGGTGTTGACGATATAGTCGGCGCCAGCCTTGAGGCAGGCGTCGATGCCCGCCGTGAATGCCGCAGCCAGTCCCTTGTGCCTGCGGAACCGCACCACGTGATGCACGCCGTGCGCGCGCGCCACCGCCGACGTCTCGTCACGTGACCCATCGTCAATCACCAGCCACTCGATCGTGTCGATGCCTGGAACCGAGCGAGGCAGGTCGGCGAGCGCGGCCGGCAGTGTGGTGGCCTCGTTGAGGCAGGGAATCTGGATGATGAGTTTGGTCACCGTAGCCTCAGGCGCCCACCAGGCGCTCGATCACACCCGTCCACGTAATCTCTCGGGCCCGCGCGTACCCCGCGTCGCCATAGGCCGCGGCCAGGCGCCGATCGCCGTCGAGTGTCGCCATGGCCTGGCCAAGGGCCGCCGGCTCAGGAACACAGGAAAGACCATTCACGCTGTCCACCACGAATTCGTTGGGTCCACCCGCGTCCACAGTCGTGATGACGGCCTTGCGCGAGAGGAACGACTCAAGTGTGACGTACCCGAAGTCCTCGTCGAACGGCGGAAAGACCACGGCCAGTGCTCCCGAATACAGCGCCAACAAGGCATCGTCGTCCACGCTGCCGAGAAAGTCCACTCTATCGGCCACGCCCAGTGATTCGGCAAGCGCCTGAAACGTGTGAGCCTGTGTGCCGGTACCGGCCACCTTGAGGCGGAGCCGGCCGGGAATGGTGGCCAGCGCGCGAATGGCCAGGTCTACGCGCTTGACGGACTCGAGCCGGCCCACCGACAGAATATAGTCGCCATACGGCCCCGGCGCGAGGCGATCGGCCAGGCGCGGTGGGTGGTAGAGCGCCTCGGCAGGAACGCCGTTGAATCGCGCGGCGCGGCCGGCGGTGTTCCGGGCGTTGGCGTAGACACGCCGGCACTCTTCGAGCATCTCCGTGTCGAGCGCAATAATTCTGGCGCGCAGTGCGACGTCACTCTCGGTGTGAAAGAAGTCACTGAAGATTGTGCCGGCCAGTTCGTATGCGGCGCGGTGTTGGTGAATCAGCCACGCCACCTTGTGCGGGTGCCGGACGAAGTACGTCGGAAACTTCGTCGCAATCACGACGTCGATGGGGCGGCCATTGCTCTCTGACAAATCGAGCAGTCGCCATGCGGCGGCGTGCGCCAGAATTGCTTCCTTGGGATACCACTTGAAGGGGACGCTGACCAGTTCGGCCATGTGGCCGTGCGCACGCAGCTGCGCGACCAGCTCCCGGACGTGATATTCGGCGCCCCCGTGAACAAACGGCACCTGCGCTTCGCAGACCAGCACCGTCTTCATCTTGTGGCCCGGAGGGCTGCAAGCCGGCTGGGTGGTGGGGAGGGGGCTTCAGGCATGCAAACGACCGATGGTAACACGGAGCGAAAATTAGACGTAAGCCTAATTCCTGCCGCACTTTGCGATTGACAGTGCCCCTCCACGCTCCTACTATCGCGGTGGATCTATTTGGAGCAAAGTGGAGTAAAAGGTGCTTCGGGGAAATTATTCCGCCAAGATTGACGACAAAGGGCGTCTGAAAATTCCGAATGCCTTCCGGGCATTCGTGGAGGATCAGCACGGGGCCGGCCTCTACCTCACGAGTGTGACGGGCGAGTCGGTGCGGATCTACCCCATGCCGGTCTGGCTTGGCGTTGAAGAGCGCCTTCGTCGCATGCCGAGTACGCATCCGGCGCGCCTCAAGTTTCTCGACCGCGTCAATTATTTCGGCCAACTCAGCGAGTTTGACAACCAGGGCCGCGTCTCTCTGCAGCCGCGCTTGCGCGACAGCGCGGGCATGTCGGGCGATGTCGATGTGCTGGGGCAGGTGGATTACCTCGAGGTGTGGAACCACGACCGCTTGCTCGCGAAGTTCGAGCGTGACCCGTTCACCGATGCCGATGCTTCGGCGCTGGCGGAGTTCGGCATCTGACGCTCGCGCACGAGCCGGTCCTGGTGGCCGAGGCGGTGACCTACCTGGCCCCGGTGCCGGCCGGGTGTTACGTGGATTGCACGCTGGGGCTCGGGGGGCACACGGCGGCGTTGCTCGAGGCGGGTGCGGGCCGGGTGATTGGGATCGACCGCGATCGTGATGCGTTGGCGATCGCGCGGGAGCGGCTGGCGCAGTACGGGGACCGCGTGGTCTACCTGCATGCCGACTATCGCGAGTTGCCGCGTGTGGCGCGCGAGGCCGGCCGCGACGAGGTGGATGGGGTGCTGGTGGATCTGGGGGTGTCGTCGATGCAGCTCGACGAGCCGGCGCGCGGGTTCAGTTTTCGGCAGGACGGACCGCTGGACATGCGGATGAACCGGTCGGAGGGGCCGACGCTGGCCGACATGCTCGCCGCCGTGGATGAAACCACGCTGGCGAACGTGATTTACGAGTTTGGCGAGGAGCGCAAGTCTCGCCGAGTGGCACGGGCGATCGTGGAAGCGCGCGATGCCGGTACGTTGACGGGAACGGCGGCGCTGGCCTCGGTGGTGCGGCGAGCGGCGGGTGGCGGCACGTGGCAGCGGCTGGACCCGGCTACGCGGACCTTCCAGGCGCTGCGCATCTGGACCAACCGCGAGCTCGAGGGCCTTGAGGCGTTTCTGGAGTCGGCGGCGCAGGTGGTGGCGCGTGGCGGCCGGGTGGTGGTGATTGCGTTTCACTCGCTGGAAGACCGCGTGGTGAAACACACGTTCCGTCGTCTGGGGTCAGAGGGCGACGGTGCGCTGCGCGTGGTGACGCGACGGCCGGTGATGCCGTCGGTCGAGGAAGCGAAAGGTAATCCCCGGGCGCGCAGCGCCCGGATGCGAGTGGTGGAGAGGGTCGCATGAGCATCGACATTGAATACGCCATCAAAAAGGATGTCCGGAACAACCCCGTAGTGCGCAGCGTGGACCCCGAGCAGCGGCGCGAATTCGCGCACGGGGTGTTCCTGGCTGCGGCGGTGATCGCCATGTTGTTGTTCTGGGCGTCGCAGCAGTACCTGCTGATTGACCACGGCTACAAGACCCAGGTCCTGCTCGGAGAAAGGGCGGTGCAGGAGAAGCTCAATCGCCGCCTGCGGCTGGAACTGGATGCGCTCCGCGCGCCCGCACTGGTGGAACGGCGCGCGATGGAAGAACTCGGCATGGTGTACCCGGCGGCTGACCGCGCCGTGGTGATCGAACGGGTCAAAGCCGCGACAGCCCCACGGGCGATCGTGGCCAGCGCGCGGTAGCGGCGGTTCTTCGTTCGGCAAGAGAGGGGGCGTTATGGGACAGGAGCAGGATCAACAGCGCCGACCGGCCCTGTCACGCGAGGCCCTGGATCCGCTGCTCGTCAACGACCGCCCCGACGAAGCGTTTGAAGCCACGTGGCGCAGGCCCTATCGGCGCCGCCTTCTGATTGTGGGCGCGGTACTGGCGGTCTGGACGGCGGGCATTGAGGCCCGTCTGGCCTACCTCCAGATCGCCCGCCATGAGGCATACCTCTCCAAGGCCAACAAACAGCACCAGGATATCGAGGACCTGGCGCCTAAACGTGCGGAGATTCTAGACCGCAACGGCGAGGTGCTGGCGTATTCCGTGGATGCGGACAGCGTCGTGGCGAACCCGCGCGCGGTGATCGACAAGGCGGCGACGGCCAAAGCGTTGTGCGATGTGTTTAGCGACTGTTCGGCCAGAGAGATTGCGGACCTGACCACCCAGTTGAGCCGGCCGAAGTCGTTTCACAACGTCCGGCGAGGCGTGTCGCCGAAGGTGGCGCGCCGAGTGATGGCGCTCGAACTGGCTGGCGTACGCCTTGAGAGCGAAACCAAGCGCTATTACCCGAAAAAGGAACTGGCGGCGAACGTGCTCGGGTTTGTCAATCGCGACAACGTCGGCCTGGCCGGCATTGAGCTGGCTTTTGACAGCCAGATTCGCGGCAAGGCCGGAAAAGTGCTGCGCATCAACGACGCGCACCAGCGCTCAGTGGACCGGCAGGTGCAGCTCGCGCCCACGGCAGGCGCCGCCATCGAGCTGACGATTGATCAGACCATCCAGCACATCGCCGAACGCGAAATCAAAGCCGGCGTCCTAGCCCAGAACGCCGTGTCCGGTACGGCGATCGTCATGGACCCCGCGACAGGCGAGATCCTTGCGTCGGCCACCTACCCGACGTTTAACGCCAACGATCCGGGATCGGTCACCGGTGAGCAGCGGCGCAACCGCGCAGTCGAAGACATCTACGAGCCCGGCTCCACGTTCAAGATCGTGACGGCCGCCGCCGCGATTGAAGAAGGCATCCTGTCCACAACCGACCTGATCGATGTCTCTGCGGGCCGCATTGAAGTGAGCAAGGGCCGCGTGGTGCCCGACGAACACACCTACGGCATCCTCACGTTCGAAGACGTCATCGTGAAGTCGAGCAACGTCGGCGCGATCAAGGCCGGCTGGCTGATTGGCGCTGAACGGCTCAACCGCTACGTGCGGCGCTTTGGGTTCGGCGAAGTCCTCTCGAAGGATTTCCGAGGCGCCACACCCGGCATTGTGTGGGCGCCCGAGAAGCTGGACGCTGGTGCTCTGGCCTCGGTGTCCATGGGCTATCAGGTCAGCGTCACTCCCCTGCAGATGGTCAACGCCGTTGCGGCCGTGGCCAACGGCGGCACGCTGTTTCAGCCACACATGGTCCGTGCCGTCATCCGCGACGGCAAACGCGAGGCCGTCGCGCCCGTGCCCGTACGTGAGGTCATTCTGCCGGCCACCGCCGCCACGCTCACCACCGTCATGGAAGCGGTCGTTGAGCGCGGCACCGGCGCGGCGGCAAAGATCGAGGGCTACCAGGTTGCCGGAAAGACCGGCACCGCGCAGAAGATCATCAACAAGCGCTACTCCGATTCCGCGCACTACGGGTCGTTTGTTGGATTCGTCCCGTCGCGCCGTCCGGCGCTCGCCATCATTGTCCTGATCGACCAGCCACGTAGAGGCGCGTACTACGGTGGTGCGGTGGCGGCACCGGTGTTCCAGAAAATTGCTGCCGCCTCCCTGCGTCATCTCGGCGTGCCGGTCACAATCAATCCCGTCGCGCCGGTGATCATCTCGGTCGACGCCACGCTGGTGGGCCGGCCTGCCAGCGCAATCACGACGGTCTCGAACGTGGCGTACACCGACGACGGCCAGGTGGTCATGCCCTCGCTCCTCAATCTGGGCGCCAGGGACGCGGTCCGCGCCCTGACGCGGGCTGGACTGACGGTGCGCGTGGCCGGCGACGGCATCGTCGTATCGCAATACCCCGAGGCCGGGATGCCGGTCGAAGCGGGCGACACTTCCGTCGTCCTGCACCTGCGCCTCACCAGGCCTGTAGTTGGGGCGTCTGCTGGCGGAGGAGGTCAATGACCGCCGGCGCCCTAGTGGCGGCTTCGCGTCTGCTTTCCGCCGACGCGTCGTCGCTCCTGGCGCACGCGGGGATTCAGGGCACCGAGATCACGTCGATTGCGCACGATTCACGCACCGTCGTTCCGGGCACGGTGTTTGTGGCCGTGCCGGGCCGCCGGTCGGACGGGGCCCAGTTTGCCGCACAGGCCATTGCGCAAGGTGCCGTGGCGGTGATCGCAGAATCACCGGCGCCTTCCAGCGTCCGTGTGCCGTGGTTGTGCACCGCCGATGCCCGGCTCGCGCTGGCGGAACTGTCGGCGATCGTCTACGAACATCCCAGTGAGCATCTCACGGTGATCGGAGTCACCGGGACCAACGGCAAGACCACCACCACGTATCTGCTCGCCGCCGTGATGGATGCGGCCGGGTTTCCGTGCGGGCGCCTCGGGACGGTGAGCGTGCGGACCGGGCCCGTGCCAGGCGATGAAACGGACGCCGCCTACACCACGCCCGAATCGAACGAAGTGCAGCGCCTGCTGCGCGAGATGGTGACGCGCGGCTGCCGTGCCTGCGCGATGGAGGTGTCCTCTCACGCGCTTGTGCTGCATCGTGTGGCGTCCTTGCGGTTTGCGGCGGCCATCTTCACGAATCTCACCCGCGACCATCTCGACTTCCATGGCGACATGGCGCAGTATTTTGATGCCAAGCGCCGGTTGTTTGATCTGTTACCGGACGGCGCGCCGGCAGCGATCAACCTTGACGACCCGCGTGGCGCCGAACTGGCCGCGTCCGTGCCTCGCGCGATCACCTTTGGCATCAACCGCGCCGCCGACGTGCGCCCTGAGTCCGTGCATTCGACGCTCGAAGGCCTCGTGTTTGATGTGGTGACCGCGCGGGAGCGCCTCTCCGTGCGTTCGCGGCTGGTGGGCTGGCCGAATGTCTCCAACATCCTTGGCGTGGTCGCGTGCGCGCTGGCCCTCGATATTCCTGCCCGCGCCATTGAGCTGGGACTCTCGCAGCTCGAGGGCGTGCCCGGCCGCTTTCAGGTGGTGTCGGGCGCCGACGATGATGTGCGCGTGGTTGTGGACTACGCCCACACCGACGATGCGCTCAAGAATCTACTCGAGACCGCGCGACCCCTGACACATGGCCGGCTCATCACCGTGTTTGGCTGCGGCGGCGACCGCGACCGGTCGAAGCGCCCGTTGATGGGCGCCGTGGCGGCCCGCCTCAGCGACGTCGTGGTGCTGACGTCTGACAACCCGCGCTCAGAAGATCCCGAACGCATCATCGACGAAATCAAGCGCGGCATCGTGCAGCCGAGTGATACGGGCGCACCGACGCGCGCCGGCACGCATCTGCTGGTGCATCAGGACCGCCGCACCGCCATCGAGCAGGCCATCCGCGCATCGCGCGCCGGCGACGTCGTGCTGATTGCGGGCAAGGGACACGAGAAATACCAGGTGATTGGCGACCGGACGTTTCCATTTGACGATGTCGAGGTCGCGCGAGTGGCCCTTTCCCAGCGCCGAGTGGCGACAGGCGTGTGAGTGACGTCGTGAGCACGTTCCTGTTGACAGCCGGTCTTGTGGCGGAGGCCACCGGAGGGCGGCTGATCTCCGGTGATCCTGGCCGCGTCTTTGACGCGATCTCCACCGACAGCCGCACGTTGATGCCGGCGCCGGCGTCCACGCGCGCTGCCGGCACGCTGTTCATTGCGCTGAGCGGACCGACGTTTGATGGCCACGCGTTCCTGCACGATGTGACTGCGAAAGGCGTGGCTGGGCTGCTGGTGGCGGTACCGCCGGTCATCGTCACTCACGCGGCCGTCATCGTTGTGCCCGATCCGCTGACGGCGTTGCAGCGCCTCGGGCACGAGGTGCGCCGGCGATCACACTCGCGGGTCGTGGCCATCACCGGAAGCGCGGGGAAGACGACGACGAAGGAGGCCACAGCGGCATGCCTGGCGCCGCGATACCGGGTATTCAGCAGCGTGGGCAATCTCAACAACCACATCGGCTTGCCGCTGTCGTTGTTGGAACTCCGGCATGGTGCCGACGTCGGTGTCGTGGAGCTGGGGATGAATCACGCGGGCGAAATCCGGACGCTTGTGGCGCTGGCCGAGCCCGACATTCGAGTGTGGACCAACGTCGGTGATGCGCACATCGGGCACTTCGGGTCGGCCGATGCGATCGCCGACGCCAAGGCCGAACTGCTGGAAGGCGCAGGCCCCGGCACCATCGTGGTCGCCAATGCCGACGACGCGCGCGTGATGCACCACGTCTCGCGATGCCCGGCCACCGTGAAGACATTCGGGTTTGGTGCAACGGCCGACGTCCGTGCGGTGCTGTGTGAGGACTACGGATTTGAGGGGACGCGGACATCGGTCACCACGCCCTGGGGATCGCTTTCCCTTGACCTGGCCCTGGCCGGGCGCGCGAATGTGCTGAATGTGATGGCGGCTGCCACCGTTGCCTTGGAGTTGGGTGTGCCCGCGGCCGACGTGGTGTACGCGGCCGCAGGCCTGCGGGCCTTGCGCCAGCGCGGCGCGGTGCGTGACCTCGCGTCCGGTGTGCGCCTCGTGGACGATTCCTATAACGCGAGTCCCGCAGCGGTCACCGCGATGCTGGCGACGTTGGCGGCCACCGCCACCGCCGGGCGGCGCGTCGCCGTGATTGGCGAGATGCGCGAACTCGGCGATGGAGCGCTGGCGCTGCACACGGCGTGCGGCCGTGCAGCCGGCGGTGCGGGGATTGATGTGCTCGTCGCCATCGGCGGCCCGGCCGCCGATGGCCTGATCGACGGCGCGCGTGAGGCCGGCATGACGGCCTCGCAGTTGTTCCGCTTCGCCGACAGCGCGACGGCTGTTGGAGCGGTGGCCGGGATCGTTCGCGCAGGCGACCTGGTGCTCGTCAAGGGGTCGCGCGGCACGCACACCGAGCTGGTGTCGAATCGACTGGCGGAGGTGGCCTGATGCTCTACCACCTTCTTTATGAATGGCTTGGCCTCAACATCGCGCGCTACATCACGTTCCGCACGGCGGCCGCGAGCCTGACGGCGTTTGCGATCGGCCTGCTTCTTGGGCCCTGGATGATCCGGCGGCTGCGCGCGTTTCAAGTTGGGCAGGTGGTCCGCCAGGATGGGCCGGCGAGCCATCTGGCCAAGTCGGGCACACCCACGATGGGGGGCCTGCTGATTCTTACGGCGGTGTTCGTGCCCACGCTGCTCTGGGCGGATCTCACGAACGCCTATGTGTGGATCGCGGTGCTGGCGACCGCGGCGTTCGGCGCGATTGGGTTCGTGGATGACTACCTGAAGATGGCGCGCCGTAGCCATCACGGGTTGTTCGCCCGCTACAAACTACTGTCGCAGGTCATGGTGGGGCTGGCTGTTGGCGTGTCGCTGATTGTGCTCTCCGACGTCAGCCCCGCGCAGTACGACACTCGGCTGATGATCCCGTTCTTCAAGGAGTGGGTGCCGGACTTCGGCTGGTGGTACGTGCCGTTTGCGATGTTGGTGCTCGTCAGTTCGTCGAACACGGTCAACCTGACTGATGGACTCGACGGCCTGGCGATTTCCACGTTTGCCGTGTCGGCCGCCACGTTCACCGCGCTGACCTACGTGACCGGGCATCGCGCCGTTGCTGACTATTTGCTCATTACGCCGTCGGCTCCGGCTGCGGAGTTGACGATTTTTTGCGGCACTCTGATCGGCGCCAGCCTGGGTTTCCTTTGGTGGAACTCACATCCGGCCGACATCTTCATGGGCGATGTCGGGTCGCTGGCCCTGGGCGGCGCGCTGGGCACGGTGGCGTTGCTCATCAAACAGGAACTGCTGCTGCCGATCGTGGGCGGCGTGTTCGTGCTCGAAGGACTATCGGTCATCCTGCAGGTGGGTTCGTACAAGCTGTACGGCAAGCGCATCTTCAAGATGGCGCCCCTGCATCATCATTTCGAACTCATCGGCTGGGCGGAGCCGAAGGTGATCACGCGATTCCTGATTCTCGCGATCGTCTTTGCCCTGCTCAGTCTCACCACGCTGAAGCTGAGGTGATGCCTATGGACTTCAGCGTCAGGAATCTCAACGTCACGGTGGTGGGGGCCGCGCGCAGCGGGCTGGCCGCCGTGGACCTGCTGCAGTGTCAGAGCGCGCGCGTGACCCTGGCTGACTCCTCGCCACAGCTGGCCGACGAATCTCGCGCAGCGGATCTGCGTGCGCGAGGCGTGCGCCTGGAGCTGGGGCCGCATACCCGCGATCAGTTCCTGCAGGCGCAGCTCCTGGTGGTGAGCCCAGGCGTACCGCTCGAGCAGCCGGCGTTTGAGCAAGCCAGGCAGGCCGGCGTGCCGATCATCGGAGAACTCGAGCTGGCGTCACGCTGGCTCCGCGGCCCGGTGATTGCGATCACCGGCACCAAAGGCAAGTCCACCACCACGACCCTGACTTCGCGCATGTTGACCGAAGGCGGCCTGGACGCGCCGGCCGGCGGCAATATCGGCGACGCGCTGGGGGCCCAGGTGGCCTTGTCCACACCGGCGACTCATCATGTGGTGGAGGTCAGCAGCTTCCAGTTGAGCGCGATCGAGACGTTCCATCCCTGGATCGCCGTGTTGCTCAACCTGTCGCCGGATCACATCGATCGCCACGGCACCTTCGAGGCGTACGCGGCGGTCAAGGCCCGCATCTTCATGAATCAGACCGGAGCGGACTGGGCGGTCGTCAACGCCGACGACCCGGCGGCGATGGCGCTCGCGCGCGGGGCACGGGCGCGGCGGTTCGACTACTCGCTCGACGGCACGCTGGCCGATGGCGTGACGGTAGAGCAGGGTGTGATCGTCAGGCGGTCGGGCGGCATCAGTGCGCCCCTCCTGCCGCTGGGCGCCGTCAAGCTGCCGGGGCGGCACTTGTTGAGCGACGTGTTGGCCGCGGCCGCGGTGGCGTGCCTGGCCGGAGTCCCACCCGACGCCATGCTTCGCGCCGTAGCGGGCTTCCACGGGCTCGCGCATGCGCTGGAACGTGTGGCCGTCATTGGCGGCATCACATTCATCAACGATTCGAAGGCCACCAATATCGTATCGGCCCGGCAGTCGATCGACAGCTGCGAGACCGGGGTGGTGGTGATTCTGGGCGGGCGTCATAAAGGTGGCCGATTCGAAGACCTACGCGACGTGGTGGCGCACAAGTGCGCCGGTGTGGTGGCGATCGGCGAAGCGCAGCCGCTAGTACGCGCGGCCCTGGCCGATGTCGTACCAATGCAGGACGCGGGCACGATGGGGGATGCGGTGCAGCAGGCGCGCGCGATGGCGCCGGCGGGCGGCACGGTGCTGCTGGCGCCCGCGTGTTCGAGTTTTGACATGTTCTCGGATTACAGCGCGCGCGGGCGCGCGTTTGTGGAGGAAGTGCAGCGCATGAATGATGGACAGTCATCAGTTTTGGCACCGCGGTGAAGAACTGGCCGCTGGGAACACAGGCCATTTCCGGCTTGTGAGGCTGGTGTCGTTACCCGAGGCTCGACTGATGACTGTCGATCGTTCAGCGCTCTGTCCTGTGTCGGCACGAGAGGCCCCGGGCTTTAGAGCCGGCGTGGTAGGCAGAAGAGGAGTGGTGTGGCAAGAACGCTGAAGTCGGACAAGTGGCTCCTTTGGGCCACCGTGCTGTTGCTGGGTGTCAGCCTGGTCATGGTGTACTCCGCCTCGGCGGTGTACGCCCAGGACAAGTTCGATTCGCAGAACAAATTTTTGGTCAAGCAGGCGGCGTACATCGGTCTGGGCCTGCTGCTCCTTGCCGTGGCGATGCGTGTGGACTATCACGTCTATCGACGCCCCGCGGTCATCTGGTCTGCCCTGGCTGTCGTGGTCGTGCTGCTGTTCGCGGTGTTCGGCTTCGACAAGATGAACAATGCGCGCCGCTGGATCTCGTTTCCTGGATTCACGCTGCAGCCGTCAGAGTTCGCCAAGCTGGCCGCGATCTTCTTCACGGCCGCGCTGCTCGAGCGCAGGATGCATCGCATCAACGAGCCCCAATACGCCCTCCTGCCGATTGGCATCGTCACCGGGGTGCTGACCGGATTGATTGTCCTGCAGCCTGATTTTGGTACGTCGGCGGCCCTGTCAGGAGTGGTGCTTGTCATGGTCTTTGCCGCCGGACTGTCGTTCCGGCATATGGCCGCGGTGGTGGCCGTGCTGCTCCCCGTAGCTGCCGTGGTGGTGGCGCTGGAGCCGTACCGAGTGACGCGCCTCACGACCTTTCTGGATCCGGAAAAAGACCCGACGAAGGCCGGATTTCAGCTGCTGCAGTCAATCATCGCGGTAGGGTCGGGTGGCATCGTCGGCCGCGGCTTCATGGAAGGCGTGCAGAAGCTGTTCTACATTCCCGAGGCTCACACCGATTTTATTTACGCCATCATCGGCGAGGAACTGGGCCTCATCGGCACCACTGCCGTGCTGATCTGCTTCTGCGTCATCGCCGTGCGCGGCATTCGCGCGGCCATGTTCGCGCCCGATCGGCTCGGCGCGCTGCTGGCCACCGGACTGACTGCGATGATCGCCATGCAGGCGTTCGTCAACATCAGCGTGGTGCTGGGGTTGGTGCCGACCAAGGGCATTCCCTTGCCGTTTGTGAGCAACGGCGGGTCGTCAATGATTGCGAACCTGATCGCCATGGGCATTCTGCTCAACATCACCCAGCACGCGACCGCAGTTGATCCGGGCGGGCGCGTGACGCGTGCCGCGCACACTACGAGGCTGGACCAGCCGGTGGGAGCAGACGCGTGACCGCAGGGCCCCTGACGATCGTCATTGCGGGTGGTGGTACCGGAGGTCACCTCTATCCTGGTCTTGCCGTCGCGCGCGCGCTGGTGGCGCGGGTGCCCGACGCGCAGGTGTCGTTTGTCGGGACGTCGCGCGGGCTTGAAGCGCGCGTGGTGCCCGAGGCGGGGTTCGCACTGGATGTGATTCGCAGTCGCGGGCTGAAGGGCAAGTCGATCGCGAATCGCCTGCGGGGTGCCGCCCTCCTGCCCGCCGGCCTGTTGGACGCGTGGCGCCTGCTCTCGCGACGCCGCCCACACGTGGTCGTGGGCGTGGGTGGATACAGTTCCGGTCCCGTGGTCCTTCTCGCCTCGCTGCGCGGAATGGCGACGATGGTGCTGGAGCAGAACGCGATGCCGGGCCTAACCAACCGGTGGCTGGCGCCGTTTGTACGCGCCGCTGCGGTGAATTACGAACAGACGCTGGAGCATTTTCGCGGCAAGGGTTTTGTATCGGGCAACCCGGTGCGTGCCGAGTTCATGAGCGCCGGGAGCGATGCGACCTTGGCGGCGCATTCACCACGAGTGTTGATTATGGGTGGTTCCCAGGGTGCGCACGCGATCAATGTGGCGATGACGGCGGCCACGCCTGAACTGATCCGGCAGTGTCCGGGCGTGGAAATCGTCCATCAGACCGGTGCTCGCGATCGCGAGTGGGTGCAGGCGCGATATGACGCCGCCGGCATCAGTGCGCGCGTGGTGGCGTTCCTTGATGCCATGGCCAACGAAATGACGGCCGCCGACGTGGTGGTGTCGCGCGCGGGCGCGACGACGCTGGCGGAACTGGCGGCATTGGGCCGCCCCGCTATCTTCATTCCGCTGCCGACGGCAACCGATGACCATCAGCGCAAGAATGCGCAGGTGCTGGTGGATCTGGGAGCTGCGAAGCTCGTGGACCAGCGCGCGCTGAGTCAGCCCGAGGGCCCAGTCAAACTGGCGGGCACCATTGCCAGCCTGGTGGGCGACGAGGCCGGCCGAGCGGCGATGAGCACCGCCATGCGTGCGGCCGCACGGCCGGGCGCGGCCGACGCCATTGTGTCGCGCATCCTGGAGCTTGCCGCATGACCATGATGGGCCGGACACGGCGCGTGCATTTCGTCGGGATCGGAGGGATCGGCATGAGCGGCATCGCCGAGTTACTTGCCAACCTCGACTACGTCGTATCTGGGTCCGATGCGCGACGGTCCGAGACCACCGACCGGCTCGCGGAACTGGGAGTACGCGTGGCCATTGGGCACGACGCCGTCCACATCGGCGACGCTGACGTGGTGGTGACC
The DNA here is from genome assembly GCA_005799825.1 of Acidobacteriota bacterium. GTDB lineage: Bacteria > Acidobacteriota > Vicinamibacteria > Vicinamibacterales > SCN-69-37 > SYFT01. The sequence continues at coordinate 27,140 of SYFT01000035.1, forward strand.
TCGTCGGCCGTGGCCGTGGACAACCCCGAAGTGCTGGCGGCGCGGGCGGCGCACGTGCCGGTGATTGCACGCGCCGAAATGCTGGCCGAGCTGATGCGGTTGCGCACGGGAATCGCCATCGCCGGCGCGCACGGCAAGACCACTACCACGTCGATGGTGGCGCTGTTGCTTGAAAAGGGCGGCCTCGACCCCACGGCGGTCATCGGTGGGCGCCTGTCAGCCTTTGGCAGCAACGCGCGCCTGGGCAGCAGCCAGTACATGGTGGCGGAAGCCGATGAGAGCGATCGATCTTTTCTTCTCCTGTCGCCGACGTTCGCGGTGATCACGAACCTCGACCGCGAACACATGGAGAGCTACGGCACGTTCGAGAATTTGACCGACGCGTTCGTGACGTTTGGCAACAAGGTGCCGTTTTACGGCGCCGTGGTCGCGTGTGTGGACGACCCCGCGGTCGCGACCCTGTTGCCGCGGTTGACACGCCGCGTCATCACCTATGGGTTCTCAGAAGGCGCTGATGTGCGAGGAGAAGGAGCCGTCAGCGACGGGCGTGTGGGGCGCTGCATGGTGCGAACGGTGGAGGGCGGCCAGGCCAGGCGCCGGGAACTCACCATCGGTGTGCCCGGCCGTCACAACCTGCTGAACGCGCTGGCTGCGGTCGCGATCGGCCTGGAGATTGGCGTGCCGTTCGATCGCATGGCCGCCGCGCTGCATGAGTTTCACGGCGCCGAGCGCCGGTATCAAGTACGCGGCGCAGTGTCTGGTGTGACCGTGGTGGATGACTACGGTCATCATCCCACGGAAGTGGCCGCGGTGCTGCGCACCGCGCGTGAGGGATCGCCGCGGCGGCTCATCGCGGTCTTTCAGCCTCATCGCTACACGCGCACGCGCGACCTGATGGCGGAGTTTGGACCCGCGTTGGGCCTGGCCGACGTGGTGGTGCTGACCGACATCTATGCCGCCGGCGAGGCGCCCATCCCCGATGTCACGCTTGAGACGCTGGCCGCCCGTGTGCGTGAACAGGTGAAGGAACTCGTCGTGGTGCCGCAGGTGTTGGATGTGCCGGGTCATGTGGCGATGCTGGCGCGGGACGGCGATCTGATTGTGACGCTCGGCGCCGGTTCGATTGGACTCGTGGCTGACCGCGTGCTCGCTGCGTTGCGACAGATGGCCGGCCTTGATGGTCGCGAGGTGGCGCAATGAGCGAAGCTCCCGGCCGGCGGCGCGGGTTGCCCGGCGGCGCGTCTATGTCCGATAAACGCTTCAAGCGGCCGGACCGGCCCGGAAAGTACCGCCGTATCAGCCCGCGGTTGTGGCGCATCGGCGGCGCCATGTTGTTCGGTGGCGTGCTCCTGGCCGTGGTCGTCCTGGCGTCAACGCGGGTCGTGGATGCGGGAATCCTGGCTGTGGATCGTGTGGTGATGCGCGGACAGGTGCGCCTATCGCCCAACGCGGTCAAGACGCTTGAAGACAGCGTGCTTGGGCAAAGCCTGCTGCGCGTGGACCTGAAGCAGTTTCAGGAACGCGTGCTCGCGTCACGCTGGGTGGCGGCGGTGACCGTGCGCCGGATCTTCCCCTCCACGATCGATGTGCGCATTGTGGAGCGTGATCCCGTCGCGATTGCCCGGTTGGGGCAGCTCCTGTATCTGGTGGATGGCGGAGGCGTGATCATCGACGACTACGGTCCCGAGTACGTGGACTTCGATCTGCCGATTGTGGACGGTATGGCGACACCTTCGGTCGACGGGGAATCGTCAATCGATCCTGCCCGGGCCCAACTCGTCAGCCGGTTCCTGGGCACCCTGGCCACGCGGCCTGAGCTGAGGCGCTCGATCTCACAGATCAACGTCTCGCGCGAGGCCAACGTCGTAGTGCTGCTCAACGACGATCTGGCGCTGTTGTATCTGGGCGACGACCAGTTCGTTGAGCGCCTGCGGACGTATTTGGAGATCCGGCCGACACTCGACGACCGGATGGACGATGTGGAGTCGGTGGATTTGCGGTTCGGCCAACGGGTCGTTGTGAAGAACAAGAAACGACCGGGCGAACCGGCCGCAGGAGAGGTGTGAATGGCACGAAAAGAACGCTATCTGGTGGGGCTCGATGTGGGCACCTCCAAGGTGTCGGCGATTGTCGGTGAGATGATGGACGACGGGACGCTCGACATCATCGGCATCGGCCTGGCCGACTCCAGGGGCATTCGCCGCGGTGTAGTCAACAACGTGGATTCGGCCGCCGAAGCGATCAAGAGGGCGCTTGATGAAGCGGAGTTGACCGCGGGCGTCGAGATCGACACGGTGCATCTCGCGTTGTCGGGAGCCCACGTGAAGGCGTTCAACAGCCGCGGCGTGGTGGCCGTGGCCGGTCGCAACCGGGAAATCACGCGAGACGACGTCAAGCGCGCCATTGATGCGGCGCGCGCCGTGGCGCTGCCGGCGGGACGCGAAATCCTGCACGTGTTACCGCAGGATTTCGTGGTGGACGACCAGGATGGTATTGCGGTGCCTGTGGGCATGACCGGATCGCGTCTGGAAGTGAACGTCCACGTGATCACGGGTAGCTCGTCATCGATGCAGAACATGGTGGCGTGTGTGAATCGCGCCGGTGTGGAAGTGGGCGACACGGTGCTTGAGCAACTGGCGTCGAGCGAAGCCGTGCTGACCGCCGACGAAAAGGAACTGGGCGTAGCCGTGGTGGACATCGGCGGTGGCACCACGGATTTTTCGGTATTTGAGCGGGGCAGCCTCTGGCACACCGGTGTGGTGCCGGTGGGCGGCGACCACTTTACGAATGACATCGCGGTGGGCCTGCGTATGCCCATTCCGGAAGCCGAGAAGCTCAAGCGGCGATCGGGCTGTGCGCTGACGTCGCTGGTGCCCGAAGACGAAACGATGGAAGTGGCGAGCATCGCCGGCCGGCGGGCGCGTGTCATGTCGCGCCGCGTGGTGTCGGAGATCTTGCAGCCGCGCGCCGAGGAAATCTGTCACCTCCTGTGGGACGAAATCCGCAAGGCCGGCTTCGAGAAGTCGCTCAATTCCGGCATCGTGCTCACCGGCGGGGGCAGCATGCTCGAAGGCATGGTGGAGATCGCGGAGCAGATCTTCGACTTACCTGTGCGCCGCGGAGAGCCGGAAGGCGTGGGCGGCCTAGCCGATCACGTCAACAGTCCCGCGTTCGCCACATCGGTGGGACTAATCATGTACGCGCATCGCAACCTCCAGTTGGAGCCCGTACGCGTGGGTGGCGGCACCATCGGGAAACTGACCGGCCGGTTGCGCACGCTGTTCAAGGAATTCTTTTAGTCGCCATGGAGAGAACCTGAGATGCACCCACTAAATCTGACGACAGAGAGATCCGACTCGCTTCGCATCCTGCTTGAGGAGGAAGGCAGACGCGCCGGCGCCCGCATCAAAGTGATTGGCGTGGGTGGTGGCGGCGGCAATGCCGTCAACCGCATGGTCACATCGGGTGTGACCGGCGTCGAGTTCATTGTGGCCAACACCGACCAGCAGGCGCTCGCGCAGAGCGCGGCGCCGGTCAAGATTCAGCTGGGACGTCTGCTGACCAAGGGATTAGGGGCCGGCGCAGACCCGAACGTCGGCCGCGACGCTGCGCTTGAGGACACCGAGCATATTCTTGAGGCGCTCGCAGGGGCCGACATGGTGTTTGTGACCACCGGCCTTGGTGGCGGCACCGGCACCGGCGCGGCGCCGGTCATTGCGAGCCTCGCCAACCAGATCGGCGCCCTCACCATTGCCGTCGTCACCAAGCCCTTCAAGTTCGAGGGTCGGAAGCGGGCCACGCAGGCCGAGCGCGGCCTCAAGGAACTGCAGGAGTGTGTGGACACGCTGATCACGATTCCCAACGAGCGTCTGCTGATCACCGTGAACCGTGAGACCAGCATGTCGGCCGCCTTCGTGACGGCCGATGATGTGTTGCGCCAGGCGATTCAGGGTATTTCGGATCTCATCTTAGTACCGGGCATCATCAATCTCGATTTTGCCGACGTGCGCACCATCATGTCGCGGATGGGACTGGCCATCATGGGCACGGGCATCGCGTCAGGCGCCGATCGCGCGAAGGTGGCTGCCACGGCGGCGGTATCGAGCCCGCTGCTCGAGGACGCCACTGTCAGCGGCGCGCGCGGCGTCATCATCAACATCACGGGCGGTCCCGATCTCACCCTGGCCGAAGTGAGCGAGGCGTCCGAAATCATCTACAATGCCGCGCACGAAGACGCGAACATCATCTTCGGTGCCGTGGTGGATCAGGCGATGGGAGGCCAGGTCAAGATCACAGTCATTGCCACAAGCTTCGATCACGTCCGCGCACAGATGGCGCCGGCCGTGCAATCGTCCATCCCCACACCAATCGACATGACGGCGTATAGCGCGCAGCGCATGTTCGAAGAAGAGCGGCTGGTGGTGAACGGCTCACCTCTCAGCACCACCCACATCGCCCTCACGCGCCGCCCCGGCCTCGATCTGACGCTCATGGACCGCGCATCTAATGTCTCAGCCGATGACGACGACGGCTCGTCGCCGCTGGACGTGCCGGCATTTCTCCGCCGGAAAGAGTCCTAGGGATCAGGCGCACGCGGGTGTGCGCGTATTGAGGATTGAGCGATTGAGGTTCGGGATTTAATACATTCTTGACTCCGGGACCCCAGGGCGCTGGACCCTGGACGCTGGACCCTGCCCCCCTCAATCCTCAATTCGCAGGTACAATCTCCACAGGCTCGTTCCCTTTCCCCGCCGCCGCGTTTGGCGGGGCTCCAGCAACCGCGGTTTTCCCAAATGCCCAAGAGACTCGTTCCTCGCAAGTACGGCGGTCGCCCCGGCGCAGGCCAGGGGCCGGGGCATCGGCGCGCCGATGCGCTCGCCACGCTGGAGCGCGAAGTCGGGTACGTTCGTAAGCCCCATGGCGGACGACTGCGGGTGGCGCTGGCGTTTCCGAATACCTACTTTGTGGGGATGTCGAATCTCGGCCTGCAGACCGTCTACCGGTTGCTCAACGCCGATGACCGCGTGGTGTGTGAGCGGGTGTTCTTGCCCGGCAAACAGGACCTGGGCGACGACCGCGGCCGTCACGACCCGTTCGTCACGATCGAGTCGCAGACGCCGGTGGGCGACTTCGATATCTTCGCCTTCTCCGTCTCGTTCGAATGGGACTACACCAACGTCTTGGCCATGCTGCGGTTGGCAGGGTTGAAGGCCCGCGCCACCGACCGGCATCATCGCGACCCTTTGATCCTGGTGGGCGGTGCTGTGACCTTCGTCAACCCCGAACCGCTCGCCCCCTTCGCAGATGTCATCGCTGCCGGTGAGGGCGAAGTACTCGTGCCCGCGCTGGTCGACGCCTGGCATCGCGCCGGGTCGCGAGACGAACTGCTGGGCTTGCTCGTGCGCGAGCGGGGGTTCTACATCCCGTCGTTCTACGACGTGACGTACGAAGGCCCCGGCCGCGTGGCCGCCATCACTCCCAGGGCGGGCACCGGTGCGCCGCCCGTGGTGCACAAGGCGGCGGTCCGCGCGACCGATCACGTAGACCCACCTTCCACGTGCATCTTCACGCCCGATACGGAGTTCGGCGCCAGGTTCCTCATCGAGGTGGTGCGCGGTTGCGCCAACATGTGCCGGTTCTGCTGGGCGGGGTACAACTACCTGCCGGTGCGCCCGTTCGACACCGCCAGGATTCTGGCTCTGGCCGAGGCCGCTCGCCCGTACGCCACACGCGTGGGGCTGGTCTCAATCGCCCTCTGTGACCACCCCGATATCGTGCCGATCCTCGAAAAATTGCTCGCGATGGGATACGGCATCACCCCGGCGTCGCTGCGCATGGACGACCTCACAGAACCCATCGTGCGCCTTCTGCGGGAGAGCGGGGAAAAATCCATCACCATCGCGCCCGAAACCGGGTCCGACCGCCTGCGCCGCGTCATCAACAAAACGGTGACCAACGACGAAATCCTCACGCGCACTGAGCTTATTTTTTCGAGCGGCATCCAGAATCTCAAGCTCTACTACATGATCGGCATCCCCACTGAGGAAGACGACGACCTGGTGGCCATTCGGGACCTGACAGTGGCGATGCGGGATCGCATGATGGTGCACGCCAGAGTCCGCGGCACCGTGGGGCGCATCGTGGCGTCGGTGAATCCGCTGGTGCCCAAGCCTGGGACCACCTATCAGTGGATGCCGATGACCGACACGGCGACGATCGACCAGAAGAGCAAACGGCTGCGGCACCTGGTGGCAGACATCGACAACGTGTACTTCAACATCAAGTCGGAACGGCACTCGTACTACCAGGGCCTATTGTCGCTTGGCGACCGCCGGGTGGCCGACGTCATCGAACGCGCCGAGCAGAACGGCGGTCAGTGGCGCGCGGCTGTGGCCGACGTCGGCCTCGACGCCGACGCCTACCTCTATCGCAACCGCGAAGCCGACGCATTCCTACCGTGGCAGATCATCGACGGCGGTCTGAAGGAGAGCTTCTTCCGCACCGAGCTCCAAAAGAGCCTTTGCGCCGAGCAAACCATCCAGCCACGTCGCGTCATGGCCTAAAAGAGCCGCGGCCTTGAGACCCGGGCCGCGCTACGAAATTCAGGGACTCTGGACCCTGGACTCACACCGCCTCGGCGAATACGACCTCGTGCTCCTTGTACGCCTCGAGGATCAGGTCGCGCAGGGCGTCCTGCGACGAGGTGTCGAGGATGGGGCGCAACAGCGAGTAACTGCGGCGTTCGCCGTTGATCGAGTACTGCCGCGCGGGAAACGTCACGTTGCGGCCGCCCTGTTTGCGGTCCCACACGCTGAATCCCACCAGCCGCAGTCCGTTGAGCGGACCGCCTGAAAAATGTAGCTCTGCGTCAGCCAGCTTGCCGGCGGGATTGCCTTTGTCGTTCGGAACAAACTTCACAGTCATGGTTAATTCCTCCGCCCGTGATGTCGGGTTGCCCGTTTCCTTGAGCAAGTTGGTGGCCAGCGGCAGGTCAGTCACCGCGTCGGCGTAATCCTCAGATAGAGTGGAGCTTCGGCGCGGAGTATTACTGGGGGTTGTGGCGTGACTGATGGAGAGTGACTACCGTGGTTGACATAGCGGATGGGTGGCACTGGCGAGAAGAAGCCTGGGGCGCGGCGTTGCAGCAGGACGCGTTAGGCGCGGTTGCGGCCCACGTGATCACCAGTCGCGCGCTGAACTTCCGGACCCAGCCAGAGGCTGACTATGCCGCGCTGGCGCGCACCTTTGGCCGAAGCGCCGGAGATGTTGTTCGTGTCACCCAGATGCACGGGCGCGCCATTGTCCACGTACGACCGGGCGAGGACGTTCCAAACGGCATCGAGGCCGACGCCATCATCTCCACGGACCCGGCGCGGGTGATCTCGGTTCGCGTCGCCGACTGTGTGCCCGTGCTCATCGCCGACCGTCACCAGCGCGTGGTGGCTGCCGTGCATGCGGGGTGGAAGGGGACCTGTGCGGCGATTGCCGAGGCGACGGTTGAGGCGATCGCGGCCCAGGACGTGGCGCCGGGTGATCTCGTCGCTGCCATCGGCCCCAGCATCGGTTCGTGTTGCTACCAGGTGGATAGCCGTGTCCGTCATTCATTTCTGGCCATGACACCCGATGCGGCGGCGTGGATGGGTGAAGACGGGATGGAGCGCTGGAAACTTGATCTCTGGCAGGCCAACGTTGATCAACTGGTCCGCGCGGGCATGCGCGAAGACGCGATTCACGTCGCACGCGTGTGCACGGCGGATCACCTGGACCGCTGCTTCTCGCACCGGGCAGAGGGACCGACTACCGGCCGGATGGTGGCTGCGATTCGCCTTAGGGCGCCGACGCGTTGTTAGATGATTGCGGCCGGCGCCGGGTCGGCCGGCGCGTTGTGGGCTGGCGGGGCGACGTAGTAGAGGATGCGCTGGCAGCTGTCGCACGGCAGGATGCTGTCGTTGCGACGCACCTGCTGCTCGATGTGGGGACGCAACCGGACGTGGCAGGCTGTACAGTGGCCGGCTACCATTGCGGCTACGGCCAGACCTTTGCGGCTCTTGACGATTTGACCGTACTTCGCCAGCATCTCGGCCGGCACGGCGGGCGTCGCCGCGCTGCGCTGGCTCGCGAGCTGCGCCAGCTCGGCTTCCAGGGCCCTGCGGTCCACGTTCATCGCAGCGCGGTCAGCGTCTGAGGCCAGGCGCCGATCGACGAGCACGCCCTCGGCATCTTTCAGGGCACTGTTGAACGAATCGGCCTCGTCCATCAACGCGAGGATCTGATCCTCGAGCGCGGACTTGGTGGTCTGGGCCACTTCGATTTCGTGGTTCAGCGCCTGGAATTCCTGGTTGGTTTTGACGGCGGCCTTGTGTTCCTCGAACTTGGCCATGCGCCCGTCGATAGTCGCCACATCCTTCTCGAGTGTGCGGCGGGCCGCGCCGTTCGCTTCGACCTTCGTCTTGGCCTCGTCCACCACGGCCTTGGCGGCGGCCACCGCCGCGTCCAAGGCCCGTTCTGCGACGGGCATGTCGTCGATTCGCCTGCGCGCCGCATCGGCGGACGTATCGAGCGCCTGCAGCGCAATCAGAGAAGTTAAGGCCTCAAGCATGAACGCCTATCTTACCTCCCGGACAATGTAATGGGCCCTCCAGGACTCGAACCTGGAACCAACCGGTTATGAGCCGGCCGCTCTAACCATTGAGCTAAGGGCCCACATTATCCATGGGGCAATGGGGCAGTGGCCACGCTCCGCAACCGCCGCCTCATTGCCTCATTGCCTCATTGGCCCATTCCTGAAGAGCGCCAATCAGCGCCCTTCTAGGAAGGGTTTGAGCCTCCGACTCCGCGACGGGTGGCGCAGCTTTCGCAGCGCTTTCGCTTCGATCTGCCGAATCCTTTCACGCGTGACCGCGAAGCTCTGGCCGACCTCCTCGAGGGTGTGTTCGGAGCCTTCGCCCACGCCAAACCGCATCTTGATAACCCGTTCTTCGCGCGGCGTGAGCGTGCGCAGCACGGAGTCGGTCTGTTCCTTCAAGTTGAGATTGATCACTGACTCGGCCGGCGACAACACGTTGGTGTCGGGGATGAAGTCGCCTAGATGCGAATCTTCCTCTTCACCAATCGGCGTCTCGAGCGAGATGGGTTCCTGCGCAATCTTCAGGACCTTGCGGACCTTCGACACCGGAATGTCCATGCGCTTCGCAATCTCTTCCGAGGTTGGCTCGCGGCCCAGTTCCTGGACAAGTGCCCGCGACGTGCGGATGAGCTTGTTGATGGTTTCGATCATGTCCATCGATGCGCAGTCGGGCAACTTCCGCGTCACCGTGCGCCTGGAACCGCGCACGAGCGAGGATGCACGCACGCCGCTGCTGCCCGGCATGCTGGTGCGGCTTTCGATCGTCAACGAGCGTCA